>CAYVPT010000091.1:5589-8507 GCA_964453865.1 uncultured Dehalococcoidaceae bacterium | reverse complement strand
GTTCCCAGGTTTGGGTCTACCCATTCTATGCGAATGTCCATCACCGGACTGTAATCTATACTCTCAGTGGCAATCTGCACAGCTCCGATATGGCCACCCAAGGGCGGCTTGACCTCCCATTTGAAACCCTTATGCTCATCAGGGCACCATAATTCGTAGCCTTTTTCCATATTGACCCACCACCAATCGAGCATTTCCGCGGTAACGCCCGGTATTATATGGTCGACAACCATCCATCCTTCAGGATATTTTTCTTCTGGCATTTTTATATACTCCTCCTCTTTATCTTTATTCCATATTTTTGAGCGGCATCGGTTAACGCCCGTACATTCTCTTTTTTAACCTCATCAGGAATCTCCGGGCTGGCACCTATAATCAACCAGCCGTTATCGGCTAATGTATCAATCAATGACTTGACATCATCCGTCATTTGCTTCCAGGTACCCACATATATATCCAATATTTTGATATTCCTTTATCTTGACAAAAGCCTATAAAAATAATATCATTAGCGTTAATCATAATCTATATTTTATAAGAAATCAAGTATCACATGTAATATGAAGTATTGAGTACTTAATTTGTCTCTGTTTTTCTCGATGGTGAAATAATCTAACAAAAAAAGGAAAAACCCAATATTTAATTCAAAAAAAAATAAGGTAAGGGGTTTGATATGAGTGATTTATTTAACCTAGACGGTAAAATAGCCCTGGTAGTGGGAGGCCATGGCGGCATAGGAAAGGCGATAGCTTTAGGACTAGCGGACGCTGGTGCAGACGTCATCGTCACCAGTCGCAATATCGAGGCTCTTAAAGGTGTCGTAGAAGAGATAAAATCCAAGGGGAAGAAGTCGATGGCGGTGGCAGTGGATATCGTCAATGAAAAACCGGTCAACGATATGGTAAACAAGATTATCGAGGCTTTCGGTCGTATCGATATTTTGGTAAACGCCGCTGGTCTGGCCATCCGCAAACCTGCGGACACTTTCCCCATAGATGAATGGCAGCAGGTAATGGACATCAATACCCGCGGGACTTTCCTCTGCTGCCAGGCAGTGGGCAGGGTGATGTTGAAACAAAAGAGCGGGCGTATTATTAACATATCCTCCGTTAGAGGCCGGTACGGACTGCCGGCTAACTACGCCGCGTATTGCGCCAGCAAGGGAGCTGTAGATAGCCTTACACGTACGCTTGCCTGTGAATGGGCTAAATTTAATGTACTGGTTAATGCCGTCGCACCGACAATTGTAGAAACCGACCTTACGAAAAGCGCCCTGGCAGACCCGGCCTATGCCAAGCAGATGAAAGACCGTATCCCCATGGGTAAGTGGGCGATGCCGGAAGATATTGTTGGGCCTGTAATTTTCTTTGCATCCGAAGCGTCAAGTTTTGTGACCGGTCAGATTCTCTATATTGATGGTGGCGTTACCACCTGGTAGCCAGGGTAACCAAAATACAGGTAATAAGGAGAAATCATCATGGGAAAAGAAGTACTGGTAGATTTAAGCCATCCTTTCGGCGATAAATGTCCCTTGTGGCCCTATTTTGCCGATGTGAAAATTGAAAGAATGCATTACATGGCCAAGTCCGGGGTATTATCGCAGACGGTAACTACGGTCATGCACTGTACTACTCACGCTGATTCCCCGGCCCATGTCTTCGAAGGTGGCCGTTTTACCCATGAAATTCCCCTGGACTGTTACTATGGTGATGCTGTGGTCTGGGATATTCCCAAGCAGAAATGGGAGCTAATTACGGCTAAAGACCTAGATGCCGCCAACGAGAAATTACCGATGAAAGAGGGCGATATAATCATCGTCCATACTGGCTGGAATAAATACTGGGGCGATAGCACGCAATATTTCTGCTATTCACCCGGACTCGGCAGAGAAGCCGGCGAATGGTTCGTCGCTCATAAGGCAAAAGCAATCGGTGTAGACCAGCAGGCTTTAGACCACCCGCTGCATACGGCCATCGGCCCCCACGGTCCCGGCCCATTGAGACCCGACCTTTTCAAGGAATACAAGGAATGGTCCGGTGGTCATGAAGTAATCGACGATTTCCCGGAGTGGGAACCCTGCCACAATATTATTATGCGCGCTGGTATCCTCGGCTGGGAAAATGTGGGTGGTGATATCGCCAAAGTAATCGGCAAGCGCTGTAAAATATCAGGCTTTCCGATCCGATGGTACATGGGCGATGGCTCGATTGTCCGCATGGTCGCTTATATCGACGAAGACGACCTGAATAACGTGCCCGACCGCGTTTATAAGTACGGGACACAATAATCCAGACAATCATTCAAGGAAGGTAGTATGAAAAAGGTCAACCTATCTGAAGTCAAACCATATGCTGCCGCAGGGCATTTCAACATGACAGCGATGCGCCTCCAGGGTAAAGAGGAAACAGGTATACAGAAATTCTGGGTAGGCTTGTCTTATTTCCTGCCCGGCGGCGGCGCTGACTGGGCTTACGAAGATAATCCCAATGAGAAGGTGTATATAGTCCTGGACGGAGAAATCACGGTAAAAAATAAAACTGAAGAAGTTACACTGGGACCGATGGATTCTCTGTACCTCGCCCCGAACGAAGCCCGGGAAATACTAAACAAGACCAATAAACCCGTGACTATGATGGTAGTAATTAATTATTGATAAAAAATCATGAAACGGAATACCGGGGAAATTAGGAGGTTGGTGTGGAAAAATTGCTGGAAGGGGTGAAAGTTATAGGTTTTGAGCAGGTTGTGGGCGTGCCGGCATCCACGGCCGTTTTAGCTGATTGGGGTGCCGACGTCATCAAAATAGAGCCGATATGGGGCGATTGGCAGAGGAGCCTCGTTAGCTTTAATAGGGGACCGCTGCTGCTCCATTTAGATAAGGGAGACATCGAGCTCCACTTTGAATTTCTGAACCGGAA
>CAYVPT010000091.1:0-5489 GCA_964453865.1 uncultured Dehalococcoidaceae bacterium | reverse complement strand
CCGGGTATGATGGATATTGTCGCGTCCGCCCATATAACGAGCGGGATTCTCGCCGCACTCTACTACAAACAAAAGACAGGCAAAGGGCAGGGACTGGAGCTTTCGTTATACCATACTGCAGCCTGGACATTGGGGCTTGATGTTCAGACCGCTCTTTATGGTTATCCTCAACCCAAATGGGACAGAAAGCGCGCACCGAACCCGATGTACACATCATACCGCTGTAAAGACAGGTGGTGTATGATGTGCCACCCCACTCAGGAATATTGGACTCCGTTTTGCAAGGCAATTGGCAAGACAGAGTGGATAAATGACCCACGTTACGCTACGATGGAAAGTCGGGAACAACACGCCGAAGAATTAGTAGCACTTTTGGATAAAATTCTTGCTTCCAAGACATGGGCGGAGTGGGAGAAAGAATTCCGGGCGAATGACCTGATCGTCAGCGGCAATCAGACCATCGCTGAAATCATAAAGGATGAGCAGGCCTTTGCGAACAACTTCTACACGGATATCGAGCACCCCGTAGTAGGCCAGGCACGGCTACTTAACAGTCCGGTACAGTTCAGTGATACTCCGGCAAAAATTACGAGTGTCGCTCCGCAACTGGGCGCTCATACGGAAGAGGTGTTGCTGGAGGCCGGTTACAGCTGGGATGATCTAGTACATTTGAAGGAAGAGGGTATTGTACCGTGATGAGACTTCAGGGGAAAGCCGCACTCGTTACTGGTGCCAGTCGCGGCATTGGCCGGGCTGTTGCCCTGGCTCTTGCCAAAGAAGGCGCTGATGTTGTGATTAACTGTTCATCTTCCGTTACCGAGGCCAATAAAGTCACGCGGGAAATTAAAAAGTTGGGGCGGCGTTCTTTTTTAATTAAAGCTGATGTTGCTGATAAAGCAGCAGTTGAAAAAATGGTCAAAGAGGTGATCAACCATTTTGGCAGCATTGATATCCTTGTAAATAATGCCGGCATGGCTGTCGTCAGCCCTTCGGAAAAGCTGGAGGAAAGCCTCTGGAGGCGGAGTATTGACGTTATGCTGACCGGAGTATTTTTCTGTAGCCAAGCCGCTGGCAAAGTAATGATAAAACAGAGGAGCGGCAAGATTATCAACATCGTCTCCATAAACGGCATTGAGGCTTTCCCGGAGAGGGCATCGTACGGTAGCGCCAAAGCCGGGGTGATGCAGCTTACCAGGACACTGGGCTGTGAATGGGCAAAACATAACATTAACGTCAATGCCGTTGCCCCGGGTTACATAAAGACGCAACTGGTCATGGATTTACTGGCAAAGGGAGTCTACAGCGAAAAGGAGCTCGCGAGGAGGACACCCGCTGGCAGGCTGGGGGAATGCGACGATGTTGCCGACGTTGTTGTCTTCCTAGCATCTGAAGAATCGAAGTACATCATCGGGCAAACTATAATCGTCGATGGTGGCTGGTCGGCCTACGGCTATCTGGAGTCCTGGCTAGGAAACCCAGACCCGAGGTGACGTTCAATCGAAACCCATGTAATTACTTGATTTAAATAATCCATTATAATTATGGCTTATTGTAAATAAATCAAAAACGTCAGCTATTTCAGCCGACGTTTTGATTCACAGACTGGAGACGGGGGAGGCTCGGTCTCCATCGTACCGTCATATTACAGACCTTTTAAAACAAAGGCGGGTACTCGCAGTTAAATTCAGGGCATGACCTTTTTTGAAGCTTAACTCACCTTGCCAACACAATCGTGTGATACAACCAAGCTAAAAGCATATAATCTATGGCAGCAGCTACGACGCGATAAAGAAGCTCATAATGGCTTCGAAGAAATTCGTCTGGATATATAATTCCATTTTCATACCAGAATCAGTATGACTGTTCCAAGATCGGGCGGTTTTGCACAATTATTTTTATCTAAAATTCGCCACGATACTTGACAAACCGATATATTATGGTATATCATAGTATTATCGACGATTTACAGGAGAAGATTATGGCAAGACGAAAAGAGATCTCTGACAACGATTATTTTATCCTTACGGTACTATCTGGAAAACCAACATACGGCTATGCGGTTCGTAAGGAAATCGAGAAAATGACTAGCGGAGAAAAAAGACTAGGAATTGCAACACTTTACGATAGGCTACACCGACTTCGAGAAGCCGGGCTAATCGAACAATTAGGTGACCAAGAAGCTGAAGGAAGAATCAGACGCATTTACAGCATCAGCAAGCTGGGAGGACAAGCTCTTCAGGAGAGAAACCGCACCGTTGATATTATTCAGCAGATAAGACAATATCAAACGGCGGTAGGGGATATTTAAAAATGAACAAATTCTGGGCAATTATTAAGGCGGGATTGAGAGCACGCATAATTGTTAGGATTTGTACTGTGGTGTCATGTTATTTTGTAGCTTTTGCTCCTCCTGTCACTCCTATGATAATTGCCCTGGTATCAGCATTGATTTTCGGAAATTTAATGCTGATACTTGAACTTGGGGCTTTCACCGAACCCTTACGCTTGAGATGGAAACTTCGAGGGAAAATATGTTGGCAAGACCCACCACCATTTGTACAAGACTTGACCTATCATTATAAGATTAATTTAAACAAAAAGCGCCCGTATGGGATTACAGATCTACCGATTGGAGCCGCTGTAAATATAATAGACCATCGGATTTTAGTAGGTAGTGATGTGCTAGCTTTACCAGAACCCGAGAGTAATGCTGTATTGGCACACGAGATGGGTCACCTTAGACCTAACCAGATAACATGGTTAATGTTTTTATTTTATGCGGTGATGGTTTTTACAACCCCATTCATAAATATCCATCCGCTTATTTCTGCAATGGGCATGATTTCATTATTTTTGTTGTTCCGTACCCTTGTAAGTCGGAGAATGGAATACGATGCAGATAAATTTGGGGCACATTGCTCTTCTAATATGGCGATGGTTTCAGCTCTTCAAAGCTTGACTGAGCCTTCAGAATATACAAAATCAAGTGATACTCATCCGTCAGTATATAACCGAGTTCTTCGACTCACTACGCCACCAGAACCATTCTGGATCAGGCTTGTGTTTTCTAGCGTTGGCAGGTTGACCGACAAGCAGTTCCGTGAAGAATTCCTTTATTCGTTCTTACAGGATCTCGACGACCAATATAAACGATTCCCAATAATGATAAAATCAATCTTGATTGGAATTGAGTTCGGTAAGGTCATACTGCTAAATGTCTTGAAATGACAATATTACTTACATTGTCATTTCAAGCGAGTATCCAGTTCAAGAATTAGAGAATTATAGTAAGTTCGCCAAATTTTTCACTTATTCTATATTCTTCTTTTTATTTGCCTTTTTTAATTTGCTTCTTGATACGATTATCAAAACCTTGCTGTATTCGTTTATTCACGGTGTTCTCAATCTGCTGACACATTTTGTCTAAAAATAGAGTCAATGCTATCAAGTCTGAGCCAAGTACTTGAATTTCTTCCAGCCCCTTCATACCAGCAGAGAGCTTCTTTAGACTATTCCCAAGCTTATTCGTGTTGTCCTCATTGAAATTTGTCACCACCACAACTTTTTTTATACCTAGAGATAGATAATTCTCAATCTGGATACGTAACTTACCGCTCTCTGATTTAATAGTTGAATTAGTTACGACCATAGTATTTACATAATTTTTACATTCAATACCCGTCTCCAAATCGGGAATATAAACATCGACCTCAATCTTCCCATTCTTAGTTTTAAACTCGGCATTTGGTTGTACTTGAACTGGATACGGCAGTTTTGATTTTAGATATGAACTGATAAACGCAGCAAGATCTTGATTTTTCATTTTGAGGCTTGCGAATTCTGGTAACAACTCATGAACGATAATGATTGACCAAATAGATCCACATTTAGGACAGTCTATTTGAAATCTTGCTGATCGAGAAAAAGTGAATTCATAGTTATTGCATGAAGGACAAAGAGCCAAACTCAAGAATGGAGTGGCCAAGCCTAATTTCCGTAATGAAGCAACAACATCATTGAACTGAGGGACAATTTGACTTTGTTCTTTATATCTCTCAAGTAGAAATTTATAAAGACTGCCAATCATCAATTCTGACAATGGTTTAATTGCGCCACCTGCGTATCTAAACATCTGTTCATAAAATTCTTTAAATTCCTCGCTTTTAGCTTTTTCCATAATCCTCATTGTTAACATCGATTGTCGCTCTTCTTCTTTTTCTATCGACGCTACTTCTACGCTTGCTGACACAATAGATTCACCAAATACATTCAACATTTGCGGCATTATTTCTTTTCCAAGGCTGATGAGCTTTAGTTTTGCCTGTTCGGCGACAAGATCAGCACCATCTGAATTCCCTTCAGATGGACCATGAACAGTTACTAACCCTATTTGTTCAAGCAGAGCGGATAGTCTTAGAGCATCACCATTAATAAACAGAATTCGACATGCATTCGCCAACTTTTCGGTCTTTAAAGCTGCAATGAAAGGTTCAACAACTTTTTCAGAATGTTCGTTTGATTTAATTGGTTGTTTCATTTTTTTACCATCCAGAGCAGATTCAGTTATGTGATTCCGAGCAAAGTGAAATTTCAGCGAATAGATAGAGGTCTTCTCTTTTACCGACATCAGTCAGCTGCTGCAAGACTCTCCAGCTTGCATCATCGTATTCTCTAAGGTGTATATTTGCCGTATGCAATATCTTCATATCGTGTCAAACCATCCAAATATGAATCTTCTACCGAAAATGTAGGCTTATTCGAGAGTTCTTGTCAACTCTGATGTGTTTTGTCCGTCTGACTTGGGCTGAACAAACGAATATAAGAAATTAGAATATTGTTGTGGCCACGGAAAGATTGACTGTATCTGGTAATTGCAGTCAGAGAGGAGGAATTTTTAAGCAAACATAGTAGCGACAATTACTCAAACCAGCTAAATCCTAACAATGATGCTTACTGGACTTCGCGCGGCTGGAATGAGCGCCCGGATGACTGGCAAGAGAGGATTGAACAGGATGATGTAGTGCCGGATTCCTCTCAAGCTACTAGTAGCAAGAATCGAGAATAACCGTTAAAATGATGGCATCCGGCCTAAGTGCCAGACGATGGCTGGATGCCATCACACCAATCCAGTATAGCGAGCGAAGGAAGAATAAATATACAAAAATGGCTGGCAACAAGCAGGCTTTTAAACCACCATTAAGTGGCGAGATATTGGGCAAACTAGTAGAGGCGCTCCAGATCCGTACAGACCTACTTGCAAGTAAGACTGCTGGGCGATTGTTCCGCGGTGGACGTATTAAAGAGGACCGTCGTTTAAAAATCCTCGAAGATGTAGCTCTGGTACTCGTATCAAATGGCGTAGTCCCAGAAATAAGCGAACTCGATAAGCACGGCATGCCCATTAGTAGGTTGCTATCTTTCGTTTTTGCTTTCCAATCCGATCGATGGGATAAACTTGTCGGTTACATACGTGGTTCTTCATATCCGGT
>CAYVPT010000090.1:2837-8540 GCA_964453865.1 uncultured Dehalococcoidaceae bacterium | reverse complement strand
ACGGACAGCTGGCGGCATGAAAGGTTTGGTGTCTATTTTTGACATCCGACCTCACTTTGCCAGATTAAAAGCGGTAAACGACCACCAAGTGAACGTATTGCTTACCAGTTATTCAAAGCTGGTCTATTAGAAAATGGTAAGCAAATAATAGACAAGATTGCTTACCAGAAAATTATAGAAAAAACCGCAGAAATGCCGTATAATGAACCTGCGGGCGGGTGTAACTCAGTGGTAGAGTATTTGCTTCCCAAGCAAAGAGTCGCGAGTTCGAACCTCGTCACCCGCTCCATCACCCTGCTCCATACGGGCCGGATATGCTTCTTATTTTCATTTGATGTTATAATGTATTATGCGGCAAATTTTCGGTAAACATACCAATGCTTTTCTGGCGCTTTTTATATTCCAGGTCTTTATTATCTTCGTAGTGGTGATTATTACTTTCCAGAACTCCGGCGGTCCCATACAGTCTTTGTATCAGCTAATCAGTAAAAACCCCGGGCTTCTGGGAACATTCAATACTATTACCGATTTTTCGGCGGCTATCAGCGGTTTCGTCGTTTGTTCAGCTTTAGCTATCCTTCTATTTAATCTCAGGAATTACCAGCGTGACCGTGCCGTCATCCGGATTCATAGTTGGGCGAGGAACGGCGTCGTGGCACTGGCACAGTACCGTCAGGAAAATGTCGATGCGGCCGATTATCAGGCGGGAAGCTTTGATGGTGTAAAGGCCGTCGTGGACAAACTGGACGAGAACATTCGTATGGTAATTACCGATGCCCGGATCCTCGGTGGCGAGTTAAATGATATAACAAAACAGACCGTCGATATACTGGACACCATTAAGGAAAAGCTTGTGACCAATGATGTCTCTCTGTACGAGGATTTGAAGGTTCTGCAGCATGATATGGCCGATATCATGATACGTGCCTTTGAGATTCTAAAATGATATACGATGATGCAGAATATTAAAGGAATGCTGGGTCGGTTGAGGATTATTATAGACATCCTGAACTGGTTCACGGGTAAAAGCGCCCGTCATAACCGGGCATTACGCGATGTCCGGGATTGGGCTGATACCGTCCAGAAGTTTCTTGTCGACTACCAGCTACAGGGCGGCCCCGACACCGGTATCCTGGCGGATAACATCAGCCAGGCGAATTTCGACCTCATTGCGATGAGTCACAAGGGTAATAACCTGGCGGCGGCAGCCACCAGAATCAGCCACGCCCGCATTTCACCATTGCTGATACAGGTTATCGGCGAGATTGAAAATACCCGCAGAGCCATGATGAATCCGTCTTTGCGCAGTACCACTCTGCCCGAGGTTGTCTCCAGGCTTTGTGTATCCTATGAAAAGCTCCGGGGGAAAATCTCGGCGATAGATAATCTCTAGTCTATTTCATCGGTTTTTCGATTGTCCGGCAGCTGAGGAAACGACTTCAGCTTTTATATCCCGGATTGTCCGTGAAGTATTATGGGGAGGCAGTTTACAGAAATCCCGCCATCTTTATAGTGCTGCCACTAACTTCTCCAGTGATTTCAGCCCTTTTTCCTCGGCCTCTCTGGCCCTTTTAAGGTGCCCCACCGCCTTTTTACAGCGTTCCCGGTCATTAATCTCGCCATCCGGAAACATGGGAAAAAGGTCGACCAGCACATTCAGGCTTTCTACCACCGGGGAATAACTATCGATTGCCTCATCCAGCAGGAGGCGGATATTACCATCGATACGCTGCTTTGCCTCAACGAGAAAATCAAGTCCCAGGGTGCGGCTTTCCGCCCAGACCGCCGCGTTGTAGGTCATACCGAGTCCGTCCGCTTTGTCTTTCGCCACGGTCTCCATCCACTTGTCATAGCCGGCCAGCCCTGCTTTATAGATGGGGAAAATCCATTTCTCCGGGCCCCTGGCGTGCTCCAGGGCGAATTCGAGGGCTTCCTTTACGGTCATGGCATCGTCGGCCGGCTTTCCCCGCGTGACGCTGTACATCTCCACCATCCCGATACCGCTGTCGCCGAGTTCCTGCCATGGTTTGGGTCCTTTGACCGGGTTAGTACCGGGTCCGTTGTAGTAGTAGCCGACGTCGTCATAGCCGTTAACGACATAGAACTCCGCCGCTTCAAGTTCCCAGCCGTAGCAGGGTATTTCCCCGTCGATGGATTTTCTGACCATGTCCCAGGCTTCCCTCCGTTTCTCGGTGAAATTGTCATTTGATTTGTGAGCGCCTACCCCACCGGCAAAGTCATAGCCGATATTCTTACCGAGGGCGAACATCCTCTGCGTGACCCACGCAGTCGGTCCGCTGGGTCAGACACTGTCATTGCAGATATTGATTACGAAGGCATGGCCGGTGGCCCCGTACAGCCAGGCGTCGGAGACCTCTATCCCGAGGTAGTTCAGGCATCCCTTGATACAGCCAAGGTGGGTGACATTACGCGGTTTCCACCGCAGGTGTTCCAGCTTCTTCATGGCAGTTCTCACTCATTTCTTTTTATAGGTGTTTTACACCATATTCAAAACACGCAAGGCGCGCAGAGTGACCCATTTATTCGGCTGCTTTTTAGGGCCGAAATCTCCCCATGCCTTGCCGGTATAACTGTATTCCATCGGCCAGCGCCCCCGGCTGTCCTGCTTATCACGGATTAATTGCAGGGCATTGGCAAGTCGCGGGTCTTTGCCGTAGCCGAGACGTGCCAGCGCTTCGGCGTTTTGCAGTATATCAGAAACCATATAAGTGGGAAAACCAAATTTCCACCAGTTGCCGCTTGGCTTGCCGGTAGACTTTGAGCTGTAGCCGATGGGGTAATCGGCCCTGGCGGGGTCCTTGCTGAAAAGAAAGTCGACCCCCGTTTTTATGGCATCATTCATCAGGGGTGTCCTTTTCTCCACAGGCAACATGCCGAAGGCGAGCATTACCTTAACCGCTCCCCAGGCGCAGGATTTTCCAGAGGTCCCGTTGCAGGCAAAGACCGGCCCGCATTTAGTCGCATAATAGCGGACTTTTGCTTTCCTGTCTGTCATCGGAGCAATGCCTTCGCCGGTAACACTCCGCGCCATATATTCAAAGGCTTTTTCCAGTTGCGAATCAATGCAGCCAAGGTCAAGAAGGGAGAAGCAAAGATTGCCCTGCAGACAATCCAGGGTTCCAGAAGGCCTGCCGTTCCCGGTGAACTGGCCGTATTCTGTCAGGCTATGGTCGAGGATATAAGTGCAGGCTGTAGCGATACGCTTGTCCATATCTATAGTGGCGCCAAGCTGTGCCAGTAGAATCACCGACCACACGGTACCGGTGTACATGGGGAAATAACCAGCCCCCGGCTTCACCCAGAACCCCTCTTTATCCATTTTAGCGAGGACTTCAGCAATCGGGCCGCTGGTATGAGCTCTTTTTTTAGCCGTAGCCAGTTCCCCGGTGTCAGCTTTAACAAGGTCACGCAGGGCAAGGTATCTTACTCCGATATCGTCAGGTTCCAGCAGCCAGTCGAGTACATTATCGGTGGATTTTTCTTCTTTTGTCATGCTACTTCCCACCTTGGTTATTAGTTTTATATTACATTGTCTAATATGACCACTGGTTGTCATATTAAGGATTGTTCTTGACAAAATTCCAGCGTTTTTTCATTAAACAATATCATCTAACAGGTATTTTTGAAAGGAGGTCGTTTTTAGAATTGTTTATTAGGAGTTCAGGTCTGGATATTGTTGCCTTATAGCCACCTCAGGGGATTCGATCCAGTAAACGCCGTTTGTTTAAACAAACAGCTGTTGCGAGGACAGTATGAATTGTTGCTTCTCGAATAGAGGTTCGGAAGGCTTACAAAGTGGCTGGGGAGGAAGGATTCGAACCTTCGCTTACGGATCCAGAGTCCGCTGTCCTACCACTAGACGACTCCCCAGTGACGTATAAATTATAGCATGAAGCTATATCTGAGACAATGATTCCTTCCTCTCCTTATCCCCGCCTGAAATGTCATTGCGAGGAGCGTAGCTACGGAGCAATCCGTACTGCCTAACGTCATTCCAGCGCAGGCTGGAATCCAGTCCCCTTTATCCCCGCCCCTTATTTGTCATTCTGGGAGTAGCGAAGAATCTCGGGGAAGGGTGGCGTCATTCCCGCGTTATTTCTTTGTCATTCCCGCGAAAGCGGGAATCCAGCTATTTTCCCTCCCCCCTCGGTGTTATCTATTCCCACCCTGACCACCCTCGTGTCATTACCGGCTTAGGCCGGAGTCTCCATCTCATCCACCCCCAATTTGACACCCCCGCCTGAACGGATTATTGTTATCTGTAAGAGGTTTTTCCGTGCCTGATATCGCTGAATTACAGAAAGCACTTGGGGTATCTTTCAAGAAGCCAGACTTATTAGAGCAGGCGCTGGTGCACAGCTCCGCCGTTAACGAGAACCCCTCCCGGTTTCCCGTCCACAACGAAAGGCTGGAGTTCTTCGGTGATGCCGTGCTGGAAATCATCGTGGCGGAAAAGCTGTATCGGGACTTTGACCTCTCCGAGGGAGAGATGACCAAGGCAAGGGCGGCCCTGGTGCGTCGGGACACTCTGGCTCGCGTCGCCCGCCGTATCGACCTCGGCGATTATCTCTATATGGGTAAGGGAGAGGAGTCCACCGGGGGAAGGGGTAAAACGCCCAATCTGGCGGGAGCCATGGAAGCGGTTATTGCCGCTGTTTACCTCGACCGCGGCATGGCGGTCACCGGGAAGATGATCGTTCGGCTGCTTGATGAAGAGTGGACGAAAGTCATTACCCGGGACTCGGGTATCGATTTCAAGTCGAGATTGCAGGAGCATACCCAGTCCCGCTTTCAGCAGGTGCCGGCCTACCGTCTTGCAGAAGAGTCGGGCCCCGACCATGATAAGAGCTTTACGGTAGAAGTGGAGATAAACCGGCAGGTAATGGGCAGGGGCGCCGGTAAAAGTAAAAAACTGGCGGAGACGGCCGCGGCACGCGCCGCTCTGGAAAAACTCGGTGAAGTCTTTACGGAATAGGAGTTATCTGCTAAACTTCGTAGAGAATTACCTATAGTACAGCGAAGAGGTGTTTTTATGGGTCGTCGAGATTTTAGACATCACGAGAAAAAGAAAACAAAAAAGGAAGCCAAAAAGCTATCCCCGATAAACATCATGACGACGCCGGTTGAAGTAGAGGTAGTTAAAAAGGGGAAGAAGAGAGAGGGGAGCGAACCGGAAGAAGAGTAGCTCTGCTGCGGAAGGGCAGGAAGAGCGGGGAGCGGTTGCACATGGCAGACCTTGCCTCGCTTCAGGCAACGGTTAGCGGTCGTGTCCATGGTGTCTTCTTCAGGGCCTTCGTGGAAAGCCGGGCACTGGAGTTGAATCTCACCGGTTATGTACGTAATCTCCCCGACGGTACGGTGGAGGTAAGGGCGGAGGGGGAGAGGCAGCAGCTGGAAAAGCTGGTCGAAAGCCTCGGCAAGGGTCCGCCGCCGGCCCGGGTTGAGAAAGTGACGACAGATTGGACGGAATACCGCGGCGTTTTCAAGGATTTCAGGGTCATATACTAGCTCGTAGCAGTCCTGCCCGGGACGTAATTATGAGCATAGCGAAGAATCTCGGGGAAGGGTGGTATTATTCCAGCGCAGGCGGGAATCCATCCCTTTCACCCCCCCCCCCCCCCCCCCCCCACCCGGTTTTGTATTAACCCCCAAAACGCCCCCCCCCCAACAACCCCCGAGCCC
>CAYVPT010000090.1:0-2827 GCA_964453865.1 uncultured Dehalococcoidaceae bacterium | reverse complement strand
CATCGCTGTTGTCTATTCCCACCCTATCCGCCCTCGCATCATCCACGGCTTAGCCCGTAAATAATAAACCCTCTCCCTTGATGGGAGAGGGTAGGGTGAGGGTGAAAATATTGTCCCCCGTTTTGATTTTTAACCTTTGAGCTTTGAGATTTTTTTGATTATTGTCTCTTTTTACTTCTTACCGCCCTTCACCCTGGTATTCCGCTTAGCCTCGCTGGTTTTCTTTTCCGTAACCGGGTGCTTGAAATGGAACGGCAAAATATAACCTGACGGGTAGGAATACGGAATGCCCTTTGCCGGCAGGTCCGGCTGCCACCACGAACCCACGTCCTGCTCGCCTTCCCGGCGTGGTTCCTCCGGCGGTCTCGGCTTGGCGATGCGCTCCGGCTTTACCCACCCGGTCGCCGGTGTCCCCGAGTATACCGGCACCCACTTTATCTTCCACAGCTTCCACACACCGTCCTCTTTAATGAAATCATTCTCGTAGATACCACACGCAAATGCCTGCATTATGCCTGTCTCGGCTGACCCCAGTGCCATCGCCCCGAATCCCCACCACCGCCCCTTGCCGGTCTTGCCGTCCGGAGCGATATCGATGACATCGGAGAGGTGCATCATCTGGTGCATGAACTCCGGGTCCTTGTTGGCGTTAATTCTGCCGAAGAACCGGTGCAGCCCGTCCTTCCCGTAGAAAGTCCCCTCCGGCCATTCCAGTGTTGTATCATCTCGCCAGGCAAACAGGTCGATTATCTCGTCTGGCATCCACATCACCAGGTAATAGCTGTAGGCGTGTTCCAGCTTGCGTATCGCCTCGATGTCCTTCAGCCTGGTGATTTCTTTCTCCATGGCTGCCACTTTAGCTTCCAGTCCTTTTGTTGCCACGTTAACCCTCCTTATAGTTCCTTCCAACCCCATCATACCTAAAAAAGAAGGGGAGCGCCACCGCTCCCCTTTTCCCCTCAAGGATTACTTATTGCTGCTTCGCCCTTTCCCGCCTGGCTTTCCTGGCTGCCGCCGATTTTGCCTTCTTTGCATCCGCGGCTGCCCGGTAGGCTGCCATTTGCTCGGGTGATGGCCCGCCGTGCGTCCTCTCCACGACGGGCACTTTTATGCGTTTTTTCAACGCTTGAATGTATATATCCTTCGATGGGCAATCGGCGGCCAGGCAGTTGCCAAGGTGTATCACCTCCGCGCCGTGTTTCACGAGGGTCCTGGCCTGCTTGACTATCTTATCCGGTTTGCCGTGCCCGCAGCCCCCGCACGTATCAAATCCCACGAGTTCTATGGTGTCATACCCTTCGAACTCTCCCGTTTTTTTGCTATTGCGGGGAAGCAGTTCCAACCCGCGCACCTTTCGGCGTTCTCGTCACACCTTATTATGCCTATTTTCGTCACTGGCTATCTCCTTCTATGATTCATTGACCATATCATAGCAAAAAAAATACGGGTTGCACTAAAACCTCCCCTCCTCTACCCCATCTGTGTTATCTATTCCCGCCCTGGTCGCCCTCATTTCATCGGCTGTTTATCCTGCGGTCTATACCCGCCCTCCCATAGAGCGTAGATGAGGGGAGTAACGCTCTTTCAAATACACGCCTGCTCCTTGACAAATAGAAACGTCGGTATTTATACTTTGTTATCACATTTGTGGGATGGTATTTTATGAAGTGCAAAAAATGCGGCCAGGAAAATCCACCGGAAGCCGGCTTTTGTTCCCAGTGTGGCGCTTCCCTGGCGACTCTAACGTTAGAATCGGGGGTAGGGTCTGCCTACAGCAACGGCTGGCAGCAGCTCTGGAAAAACTTCTGGGAATTGTTGCTGACAGGTATCATTGCTGTGGCTCTTACCGTGCCTATCGCCATTATCTTGGGAATGGCATTTTCACTCGGGCATATGTTCAGCTTTTCAACCGTAACCGGATATTTTCCCGATACATTCATGTGGGGATACACGATAACACTATATGTGATAGATATCATATATTTTGTTCCCATTGCGTTCGGCATATATTTTGTTTACATGACGGCGGCCCGCGGTGATAAAGTAGAGTTCGGCGACATCTTTGCTGCATTTAAAAATTACGGCAACGTCATACTAGTAGCTATTCTTTATGTCATCGTGATAGGTGGTATCTCAATTGTGCTAAATATTATTACAGGGCATCTTGTTATAGTGGGAGTACTGTTGAATATTTTATGGTTTGTATTCTCTATAATAATTTACTGCAAGCTGGCATTTGTTCCCTATCTTTTACTCGACCGTAGGATGAAAGCCATTGAGGCTATTCAGACCAGCTGGGATATGACCAGCGGCCACGCCTGGAAGGTGTTTCTCATCGGTCTACTGGCGATTCCTATCTTTATCGCCGGTATAATTTGCCTTTTGGTAGGCGTGATTATATCCATGATGTGGGTAAATATGGCCATCGGTTCGCTGTATTTTGCCGTGAGTACCTCGTATCAAGAACGGCAGACACCGGTGCCGGCAGGGCCGGTCCAGCCCGCAATCTGATACCTTCCTGCTTGCCTGTAGCCCCGACGCCCACTTTGATATTATCTTTTCCCACTAAATAGAAATTCCAGAAATTCTAGGCACGGTTGAGGCTAAAAAGTATTACGCAGGTGTTACGCAAGGTGTTGCGTTTTTCTAATAGAATTTCTATCTGGCAATCCGTAATCCTGAGTAGATAGCTTTGAAAAAGCCGCGTAATCCCCTTAAAAAGCGTAACACTTTTTTACGAGTAAGCCGTAGCTAAAAGTGTTACGCAAAAGTATTACGTAAAAGTATTACGGGGTATTACGCAAAAGTGTTACGGGTATTACGCTTA
>CAYVPT010000089.1:0-8638 GCA_964453865.1 uncultured Dehalococcoidaceae bacterium | reverse complement strand
GCTTAACCCGCAGCTTGTGTTTATTGCATAATCTGACGATAGCCTGGACCTCTTCCACGCTGCCCGGCAGCAGTACAGCCACTCCTCTGGGCGTGTATACCCGGTAGTAGGGACCCAGGTGAATGGCGGTATGAGCCAGATGGTACCGGTACGAATCCAGCACCGCCGGGTCATCGGATATATTATTCGGGCCTACTATATCTTCAAATAGCTGGTATACCTCTTTTGACAGTGTCATGTTTACATTCCCCTATCTCATATTGCCTGTTTTACAAGATCGACGATATCATAGACCTTCATACCGTTTCCGGAGTTCTTGATGGCATCGGTTAAATTCCGTTCGCACCAGCCGCAGGCGCTTACCAGTACCTCAGCGCCGGTAGCTTTCGCCTCCTCAATCCTCTCGGAAGCCGTCCAACTGGAAAATTCGGGATAGGCTTCCCTGGCCCCACCACCGGCACCGCAGCACCAGGCGTACTCTCTGATTCTCTCCATTTCCACCAGCTCCAGGCCGGGGATACTCTTGAGTACGTCTCGCGGCGGGTCATAGACGCCCCAGGCGCCGTTGTACCTAGGTTTACGCGGCTCATAAACCACTATCTGGCCCTTGACTTTCTTTTCTTTGCCCTGCCAGGGTACGTACGGCTCACCTAGTCTTCCGAGGTGACAGGGGTCGTGGTAGGTAACCCGCACCGGTACAGTTTTGGTGAATTTTATTTTACCTTCTTTGATAAGGCGGTCGAGGTACTGCACGGTATGTAATATCTCGAAGTTATCCCCCAGCGGAGGATACAATCGATTAAAAGCATGGTAACAATCAGCGCAGGAGGTCACTACCGTCTTGACCCCGGCGGCTTTCCAGGCTTTGGTGGTATTCTCGGCACACTTGAGGAATTCGTCCTTATAGCCCATGTCATAAGCTCTGCCGCCGCAGCAGGACTCGTCTTTACCCATGATGCCGATATCAACGCCGGCATCCCGGAGAAGGGTCACCGCCGTCCTGGCTGTCTCCTGTAGTTCCTTATCGTAGCTGAACCGGCAACCGGCGTGAAAGAGGACTTCGGCCGACTCACCGGTGATATGCTTAACATCCAGCCCTTCCGCCCAGTCGCCGCGCCCGTCCTTGGACTCCATCATCATATTATCCTGGTTACGGAGATTCTCGATAACGGCCGTGTTCTGCGGCAGTAACTGGCCGTCTTCGACCAGCCTGAATTTTAATTCATGTATCATCTCCAGGGGTTCCAGGTTGTAGCGGCAAATCTTATCGGAGACGTCACAGGAACCGCAGGTCATGCACTTATATACGATATCTTTCACCTTGTCGGTATAAGTGCTCTGGCCGTTGATAAGCGACAAGGCAACGGCAAATCGGCCGCGCGCGGAGTAACTGAGGAAGTTATTATAAGCTATACTCGGGCAGCCCTTGGCAAATCTCCAGCTCTTGACGTGGTCAAGCGGAATCCACTTACAGTAGGAGCACTGGCTGCACCTCTCCATGTCAGCTTTATAGTCTTCAAGCGCCACTCTTCATGCCTTCTTTCTTTAATTATCTTCTGTTAAAAACAGAGTTTTCCGGGGTTCATCACATTATTGGGGTCGAATATCCCCTTGAGTTTTCTTAAAGTATTGGTCGTCTGGGCATCCCGGTTAAACGCCATGTTGGCCCAGATACCGTATGGCCGGGAGTAGAAAGCCCCCTGCTTAAGAAGCTCTTCACTGGCCGCGATGTAAAGCTGCTTCATCCTGGCTGATTCTTTTATGTTACCGTTATCGTAGGGGAGGAGAAACTCGCAGTGGCAGCTGGAACCCTGATGCAGCGGCTGAACGTAAACACCTATCTCGGAGGTAGGGTACCCGTGTGCTTCGGCCACGGCGTTCATCGTCCTGAGAAAGCCCGGCGTCTTGTCCAGGGTGGTCAGGAAGAATATATCCTGGTATCCTCCCTTATGAGCAAGCCTCCAGTAGGGCTCTTTAGACGTGGTGAGAAGCGCTTTGAGAACTTCGACATTGCTGGTCCCGGGAACTGCCGGTACGAGTTGCAGGCCGAGTCTCTGGGCGATATCCCTGATATCTTTCTCCTGATATTCGACCCTTTCCTCGGGCAGCATAGTCCGCCCGATTATTCCCACTAGGGCTACGTAGGGCGGAAGCTCCTGCACCAATGCCCTGATATTATCGGGCCCGTCCCCCAGGATAGATGCCAGGTCGAATTTGTTCAGTATCATAAGCTCATCGGCGAACCTGAACCTGAGGACCTGGTAAGTAAAATCTAGCAGGTCGTCCAGCTTGTTCACCGGCACGAAGAAGAGCTTGTGGAGACTGGGCAATACATCGCACTTTACGGATGCCCAGGTCACAATGCCCATGCTTCCCTGGGCGGCGGAAACAAACCTGTAGAAATCCGCCTGGCCCGGCCCGGTAGGGCTGGCGGGTGCCTGTTTTCTCTTCCAGGCATCCTCTAATGAACTAAAGTTGGCGGCATCGCCGGTTACCAGCTTCTGGCCATCTCCCCAGACTATCTCGGTGCATCGCAGCGGATCCAGCGATGCCCATTGGAACCTGGGAACGGTGGTAGGCTCTCTTTCCAGCAGACTGGCCACCACCGATTTATTAGCCCGCGGTACCAAGGGCGTCGAGAGTCTGAGGCCTTCCCCGGCCAGTTCCGGCTGGAGATCGGTGTAGGTTACTCCGGGTTCAATCATGGCCACTTTGTTCCGGACATCGATTCTCAGGATTTTCTTCATCCCGCTCAGGTCTACAACAACCGCCCCCGGTACGCTGGGGATAGTATCGCCGTGGAAACGGGGCGGCCCGGAGCTAACCGGGACCAGTGGCGTGGCGGTCTCGTTCGCCCATTTAACGATAGTCTGGACTTCATCAGCAGTTCCGGGCTTTATCACCGCCCGTGGTTTGATAGGTTTAACGAAGCTTAAGTCCTGAGAATAATTTTCCAGAGTTTCCGGGTCAGTTGAAATGTTTTCCGAACTTGAGATACCGGCTAATGCTTCTTTTAAAGTCATTCTCTTTTCTCGAATGCCCCTTTCAATATCTAGCCCATCATCATGAAGTATCTACATTGTCTTCACGGGGAGTCTATAGCTACGTATATTCGAAGCTGAAAATAGCTGATTTTTTTATATAAATCGATTGACTTTCAGACGGGTCTCTCGAATGGAATTGTACTATCCAGCATAAGTCTTTGTCAAACCAGCCCGGTCTTTACAGGCCATATTCCTTCCATCTTTTTTCCACCAGTTTCTCCGTCTCGGGCCGGGAATAGTGGCAATCCGGTGGAAATCTCTGATTACCCCATTCCTCGCGTACGGGGTGGAGCTCCCAGTCCGTGGTGGCATCGATGAGTAACTTACTGGTTACACCGGCGTTGTTTTGACCCTTATCGGTTCCAGAGGTTCCTTCATCCTCTTTCTGATTTCTACAATAGTGTCCGCAGGTGATGTATCCCTGGGCAGACCGAGCATAAGGTTGACATTCGAGTGTTTGCTTAGCACATTGGTAAACAACCTTCTGGAGAATGTCTTTTCGTGGCCCTTGATATTCTCAAAGAGAAGCGCCGGACCTCCCTGAACATATACCTTTCTTATAATCTGTGATATCTCGTCATCCCAGTCCACCTTCGCGGTTACCCTCTTAAAATCACCTTCGGCCTCAAGCCGGGCCATCCACACTCGCAAATCTCTATCTGGCATTCATTTCCCTCCGAAATCAATTAACAGATAATCACGCACTAGTTATATCTACCGTACTCCTTGGTGAAATCAATCATCGCCTTCAGGTTTTCGGGCTTCACCTCATCGATGGAACTCCGCGGGGCAACAATTAAACCACCGTCTTTACCAACAACGTCGATGAGCGTCTTGCAGTAGGCCTTGACGTCGTCAGTCGTGCCGGTCTGCAACCGCGATACCGGCACATTCCCCATGATGCACATATGGTCGCCCAGTATCTCCTTGACCCTGAAAATGTCCGAGGCATCGAAGTACCCCATCATCTTGCCGCGTGGTATCTCCAGGAGGAATTCCAGGCGCGAATCGTACCTGCCTTCGAAGAAAGGACAAGGCGTCAGACCAGCGTCGATAAGACCCATCAATAACCCCTTGAAGGTGGGCCAATAGAACTCTTTATACTGTTTGACCGACATGAAGCCATCGGCGCCGCGGTGTAGCGGTATGAAGACGCGGGAACCGCCACGCATCCGGGCCATGGCAGTAGCCAGCCCGATCATAATGGGCAGCATTTTTTCGCTGGCTTGATTACGCTTCTCGGGCTGCCGGAACATGTCCATCATCGAACCGCGCATGCCCCTGAGGCGGTCGGAAACGACGTCGAAAGGAGCGAAGGTAACCCCACCGGCGAACCCCGGGAAGCCGAGTTTCTCCAATTCCGTCCCCAGCGGGCCCACGGCGGCGTTCCGCCGGAAGAGCGCCTGCCGGGCTTTAAGCAGGGCTTCGATAGCATCATCGAAGCCGGGCATGCCGAGGAGCATCGTGGGGGAAAACATCAGGATGCTCAGGTTGGGCAATCGCTGCAGAGATTCCAGATTACCGCATACGCGTGGTAAATATTTATTCAGGATGAATCCGGTTGGGTCTTCCAGAAACGCATCGTATTCATCGGCCTTCATATATTCCCCTTCGACGAACTGATGGGTATGGTTCGGCGATGTCCCGTGGCCGGGCCAGACCATCTGCTTGTAGTCAAGGGCTTCCATAGCCTCCCCCGAATCGGAACCCATACCCATATAGGCGTCGGGCGCGAAATCAACCACCGTTTTGATGCAGGCTTCCTTCCACTTTACCGGATTGTAAAAGGCGTCCTGGCAGGTTATTCCGGTGTATTTAGCCGGGAAATATCCCAGCGACATTGTTACCGGCACCCGGTCCGGGATTCTCAAGTGAACAGCATCCTCTACCCTCTTGACTCTTTCATCATACAATTGCCGGGGTGTTTTGCCTGCACTCATATACTTCCTGCCTTTTTAAGTGAATCCTACCCTCGGTATTGCCTGCTCCGGATGTATAAATCCTTTACAAGAAGTATCATATATATGAGTTATATCTGTCAATTTTTCTGCTGCTGAACCACAGTAAAAAAACGAAAAGATTCCCCCGTTGGAAAGCAGCCAGTTCGGCATTATTGAGAAAAGGGCTTCGGAAGTTTTAATCCCCCGAAGCCCTATCATGTCCTAGAGTTAATCAGGACTTATTTCTGAGTTGTATACTCCTTAATTAAATCCTGCCATTTCTTCAGTACCTTGTCGGTGACATCAGAGCTGTCTATCGGCAAATTGTTTATCGCCGGAATAATACCAGGCATCCTTGAAGCTACGTTTTATATCATTACCATTTTCCTGCTCTGTAAATTCAATCCGTCGCTGGCACCGGCGTCTATCGATATAACCTGGAAAGAAAAATGGGGTTCCGTAAGGCTGACATGGCCGGTGGTGATTCTTTTCATCCTGATAATGGGAGGCATTTACGGGGGCGTCTTTACACCCACGGAGGCCGGCGGTATCGGGGCCTTTGGGGCGCTGGTTATCAGCATGGCCAAGAGACAATTAGGTCTGCAGGGCTTCTGGGAATCTTTGATGGAGTGCGGGATGACTACCGCCATGATTATCCTCATGCTGGTTGGCGCCTATATGTTCAATGCTTTCCTAGCCATTACCCAGATACCGGCTACCATCAGCGATTTTATCACCGGGTTGAGCTTGCCACCCATTGCAGTCCTGATTGCTGTCGTTGTGTTTTACATAATATGCGGTATGTTTTTTGATGTTATCGCCGTACTGGTTCTCACTATTCCCATCATGTATCCCCTCATAGACGCCATGGGATTCAACCTTATCTGGTACAGCGTACTTATGGTCAGGGTAATAGAGATTGGTATGATTACGCCGCCTTTCGGCATCAACCTGTTTATATTGACCGGAGTAATCAACGAACCTCTTAAAGTACTCTACCGCGGTATTATACCTTTCGTTATATCCGATTTTTGCCATGTTGCTCTGCTGATAGCCGTTCCCTCCCTCTGCACTTTCCTGCCCGATAAAATGATGTGATAAGTCCTGTATTCTCATCCCCCCACACACGTATATGATATTGATCCCACGAATTACGTACCATGCCCCGATTAACTTATTTCTCAGGATAAAAAATATTTGAAAAAGCTATTGTATAAAACCGAAAAAGGTGTCACAATATCGACAGATGAAAGCCCTGTACCGTTACTTCAATGTACTCAGGAGGTAGTGCTATGGCAAGTATAACCAAGGCGATAGCTAATGGAAGGCTGGGGGATGTACCTGCGGAAAAGCGGTTCTGGTGCCATGACGGCAGATACCTGGAAAACCTGGCGGAACTGGAAGCTGCCCTGGAACAGATGTCGGATGAAACCTTTAATTATCATTCAAGTGAGACTAAAACCGACTTCAGCAACTGGGTAAGCGATGTCATCGGCGACCAGAAACTGGCCAGAGACCTGTTGAAATCCACCACTCCGGTACAGGCGGCTAAAAACGTTGCCGCCAGGATTAAATGGCTGAAGACCCGGGCCGGTATCGCCTGATTCAATTTTAGTTGACAGGTGTGCAGGAACAGCCGCCGATACCGGGTTGCGTTGTTTTAGTATCTTCCGGGGGGTTCTGCGAATTCGGATTGCGATAGCGGAATACTTTCCCTTCGTAATTCTTGAATACCAATTCATCTTCGTTCATAGATAGTACGTATTCCGGTTGCAGCGTGACTTTACCACCGCCGTTTACCAGGTCGACGGCGAAGCTGGGTACAGCCAGGCCGGAAGTATGCCCGCGCATACCTTCGATTATCTTGATACCCACCTCCACCGGGGTACGTAGATGCTCGGTACCACGCACCTCATCACACTGGTGGAGATAGTATGGACGTACTTTAATTTTCAGTAAGCCCTGGCACAGCTTCAATTGGGTCTCCACGTTATCATTAATGCCGCGCAGCAGGACCGACTGGTTATTTACCGGAACGCCGCTGCGCAGCAGGCGGTCGCAGGCTTCCGCCGCTTCCGGGGTTATCTCACGGGGGTGATTGAAATGGGTATTGAACCATATAGGACCGTACCTCGATAGCATGTCGCCGAGTTCGGCATCGATACGCCGGGGCAGCACCACCGGGAACCTGCTGCCGATACGGATTATTTCTACGTGTTCAATTTCCCGTAGCCTGGAGATAATCGCCTCCAGACGACCCGTCGATAGCGTGAGAGGGTCGCCGCCGGAAAGAATGACGTCCCTGATACCGGTGTTCCAGCGTAAATAGTCCAGCATGGCCTCTATTTCGTTCCAGGAGCGTACCCGGCCTCCGTGTCGCCATTCCCTTTTACGCGTGCAGTGGCGGCAAAGCACGGGGCAGATATTGGTAAGCACCATCAACGCCCGGTCCGGATAGCGGTGCACCAGACCCGGTACCACCGAGTTCGCCTGCTCAGCCAACGGGTCTTCAAATCCCACGGCGCTCATGGTTATTTCCAGGATGGAAGGTATTGCCTGTCGCCTTACCGGGTCATCGGGGTCATCGGGATTAATGAGCGACAGGTAATAAGGGGTAATGGCGAGGGGGTAACGCCGGGAAACCAGTTTGATTTGAGTCTTTTCCTCCGGAGATAGCGGTACCAGCCGGCTGAGCTGTTCAACCGTTGTTATTCTGTTACGGAATTGCCATTTCCAATCATTCCAGGCGCTATCGGGGACATCACCGAATAATTTATACCTGCCGGGGTTGTTTACACCGGAGGGCTTTTCAGATTGGCTTCTAATGACCTTTCCTACACTAACTCTGGCAGAATTATGAATAGCCTGTTTCTTACCGGTCGCCGATGGTTCTCTCACTCTTGATACTTCACTCCTTTTTTCCTGTTTTTTTATACTTTCATGTCAGGTGGTAATTGTCAACAGGGCTAAATGGTGATAGCCAAAGGGTAACTGGATAAATCATTCCCGAATATTCCCCGGCTTTAGAATTCTACAAAATTTCAGGTGTCAGCTATCCCTATACATAAAAAATTTACGTTTTTCATCATAATATGACTTGACAATACATATACGGGTATTATAAAGTTTGGCGAATTGGAGCAATTGCGTTTTGTTGACATTAAATTCAATAGAGACGAGGCTGAGTTGCGGGTAATAATGGAAATAGAGTTATGTCAAGCATAGGTATACAATTTCACTTTAAAAATCTCTATAATCTTATAGATAACCTATATCTGGTACGCCGATTGCCATGAATGCTATCGGCTGCTGTTTCTCTAGGTGAAAACAATGAAAATGGGAGGTGTAATGTAAGATAAAAACGCAAGTTAAAATTTGTATGGTATTATACCATTAAAACAGGAGGTATACATATGTGGAAGAAGACCCTGAAATTTACCATACCACTGATAATCTGTCTCACCTTTCTACTAATACTTGTTCCCGGATGTGAGGAAGAGACGCCGACCGAAACTCCGACAGCCACTCCCGCGCCGGTCAAGGATAAAATCGTTATCGGCGCAGCCAGGCCTATCTCCGGTGCCAACGCTGCTATCGGAGACGCGGCATTAGCTCCGGTCATGCAGTTGTGGGAGAAAAAGATCAATGCCGAGG
>CAYVPT010000088.1:0-8644 GCA_964453865.1 uncultured Dehalococcoidaceae bacterium | reverse complement strand
AGTTGGCGTACATCCAGTCCATGCCGTTCTCGGCGACGAGCTTTATCAGGCTTTCGGTAAGCTCCTCGACGGTCTCGTTGAAGGCCTCGCTGGGACTGTGCCCGTGCTGGCGGAGGGTATCGTACTGGGCTTCCATGATGCCCGCCAGGGCGCCCATGAGGACGCCGCGCTCACCGACGAGGTCGGAAAAAACCTCGTTTTCAAAGGTGGTGGGGAAGAGATAGCCGGAACCGACGGCGATGCCCACGGCCAGGCAGCGTTCCCTGGCCCGACCGGTGGCATCCTGGAAGACGGCGAAGCTGGAGTTTATGCCCGCGCCGGAGAGAAAGTTGCGTCGTAAAGACGTTCCCGAGCCCTTGGGAGCCACCATGATGACGTCCACGTCCTCCGGTGGGATAATGTCGGTCTGGTCTTTATAGACGATGGAGAATCCGTGCGAAAAGTATAAAGCGTCACCCGCCTTGAGGTGTTTCTTGATATCGGGCCAGATCAGCTTCTGGGCGGCATCGCTTACCAGCATCTCGATGATAGTGCCGCGTTTGGCAGCTTCTTCTATCTCGAACAGGTCAACACCGGGTTTCCAGCCGTCGGCGACAGCGCGGTCCCAGTCCTGCATGAAGTCTTTCGACTGGCCGATGATTACCTTAAAGCCATTGTCTTTCATATTAAGCGATTGACCGGGTCCCTGCACTCCGTACCCGATAACCGCGATTGTCTCGTTCTTAAGAACTTCCCGAGCCTTCGCCATGGGAAACTCGTTGCGCATGACGACCTCTTCCTTCACGCCACCGAAATCGATAATAGCCATTATTTCCTCCTTTTCAGGTTGTTATTAAGCGTTTCATGATGGGCCTGCCGAACCATGGCGACATCGAAATCCTCACGCTTCGACAGGCTGGGAGTGAGCGGGAAAAAGGATGTTTATTTTTTAGAGCGACTCCGGGCGGTCTTTGGCTTGGCCATAGAAGCACCGATAGTGCCACGAACCATGGCAATGCGGCCGGTCCGGGAAATCTCTCTGATACCGAAGCCGCGTAAGAGCTGAAACATGGAGTTGATTTTATCCTCATCCCCGGTAATCTCGATAGTCAGCGTATCCGAAGCTACGTCCACGATATTAGCCCGGAAGATATCGGCAATCTCGATAATCTCGCCTCGAGTTGCCGAATTTGCCTTCACTTTAACCATCGCCAGTTCGCGCGTAGTTATCTTATCGCCGGTGATATCGGATATCCTGACCACGTCGATTAGCTTGTCCAGCTGTTTTCTTACCTGTTCCACCATAGCATTGGAACCATCGACGACAATAGTGACGCGTGACAGGTGGGGTTCCTCGCTATGGCCCACGGCAATACTTTCGATATTAAAACCACGCCGCCGGAAAAGGCTTACCATACGGTTGAGTACGCCGGGCTTGTCCTCGACAATAGCGACTATGGTGTGCTTGTTCGTGGCCATGTCGGCACCTCTTTCTTCGGTTGTTCGATAAATTCGATATTAGCTGCCCCGGGAGGGACCATGGGGAAGACGTTTTCCTCCGGCTCTATCATGAAGTCGATAAGAAACGGCCCGTCGTAGTCCATCGCCTTTTGTATGGCTGCGGGCACCTCCTCGCGGCGGGTGACCCGCAAGCCGGGGATAGAGTAAGCCTCGGCGACCTTAACGAAATCGGGGCAGGAGAGGGGCGTGGCGACATACCGCTTCTCGTAGAAAAGGTCCTGCCACTGCCTCACCATGCCCAGGTAACCGTTATTCATGACGGCTATCTTGACGGCTATCTTGTCCTGAACAAGCGTCGCCAGTTCCTGGATGGTCATCTGCAAACTGCCATCGCCATCAATACACCAGACGGTCTTATCCGGGCAGCCTACCTTGGCGCCCATGGCCGCCGGCAGCCCGAAACCCATGGTACCCAGTCCGCCGGAGGAGATAAAGTGACCTGGCTCCTTATGCAGGTAATGCTGGGCGGCCCACATCTGGTGCTGCCCTACTCCGGTGACGGTAATAGACTCACCGCGGGTAGCTTCGTAAAGCTGGTCGATGATATACTGCGGCAGCAGCCCGGCACTATCACGGACGTCCGTCATCGGGTGCTGCTTCCGCCATTCGTCAAGCTGCTGAATCCAGTCGACGTGCTCGTGAGTTTCGATTAATTTCTGTAAAGCCTGAAGCACCGCTTTTACGTCGCCGACAATGGGCACGCTAACCGGTACGTTTTTCCCGATTTCCGCCGGGTCCAGATCGATATGGATGACCTTGGCATTGGGGATGAAGCCGCTGATATTGCCGGTGACGCGGTCATCGAACCTCATGCCGATGGCGATAAGGAGGTCGGTCTTATCCAGAGCCTTATTGGCGTAACCGGAGCCGTGCATACCGGCCATGCCGTAACTGAGCACATGGTCTTCCGGGAAACAACCGATACCCAGCAAGGTCGTGATAACGGGAATCTGGGCGGTCTCGGCTAACTGTTTCAGTTCATCGCTGGCACCGGATATAATGACGCCCCGGCCGGCGATAATGATAGGTTGCTCCGCCTCATTTATCAATTTGGCGGCATGCTTGAGCTGGGTGGGATGACCGCGGGTGGGTATTTTATAACCGGGCAGGTCCAGCTTTTCCGGATAGCTATACTCGGCCTGTTCCTGCATGACATCCTTGGGCAAATCGATGAGCACCGGTCCCGGACGGCCGGTCCTGGCCAGATAAAAAGCCTCCTTGAAGATACCGGCCAGCGAGCCGGGGTCCATGGCAACGTAGCTGTGCTTGGTAATGGGCAAAGTAATACCGGTGATGTCTATTTCCTGGAAGGCATCCTTGCCGATAAACGGCCGGGCCACCTGACCGGTCAGGGCGACCATAGGAACGGAATCGAGGTAGGCGTTGGCGATGCCGGTCACCAGATTGGTTGCGCCGGGTCCGGAGGTAGCCATGCACACGCCCACCCTGCCCGTAGCCCGGGCATAGCCATCGGCGGCATGGGCGGCACCCTGCTCGTGGCGTACCAGGATGTGCCGGATCTGTGGGTACTGCGGCAGGGTATCGTAAAACGGCAGGAGGACGCCGCCGGGAAAGCCGAACATCACATCGGCACCCTCGGCTATCAGGCTTTCGCAGATTATCTGGGCACCTGTCTTTTTCATATTGAACTCCTTTTATCTTTGGAAAACCGCACCGGTGCTGGCCGAGGTCACCTTCTCGGTATAGCGGGCGAGATAACCCGTCTTTATCCTCGGTTCGAACTCGGGCAGCTCAGCCAGGCGGTCGTTTATTTCTTTATCAGTAAGCTCAACATCGAGCTTGTGATTGGGAATATCAATGCTGATGATATCCCCTTCCTGTACGGCGGCAACAGGCCCGCGGGCGGCCGCCTCCGGAGAGACATGCCCGATGGACGCGCCCCGGGTAGCCCCGGAAAAACGACCATCGGTAATCAATGCCACCTCCTTGTCCAGGCCGATGCCGGTTATCAGTGAAGTAGGCGTGAGCATCTCACGCATGCCCGGGCCTCCTTTGGGGCCTTCGTAGCGTATAACGAGCACGTCGCCGGCCTTTATTTTCTTATTCATAATCGCTTGCGTGGCCTCTTCCTCGGAATCGAAGACGCGGGCGGGACCACGGTGTTTCATCATTTCCGGAGCCACCGCCGCCTGTTTGACGACGGCGCCTTCCGGCGCCAGGTTGCCGAAAAGCAGGGCCAGACCGCCGGTGGCCGAATGGGCGTTGGCTCTGGAGCGTATAACCTCGTTATTCAGTGTCTTCACACCGGCGAGGTTCTCCCCGACGGTTTTACCGGTTACCGTAAGCGATTTCAGCTTTAAAAGTCCTTTTACCTCGCTCATGACTGCGGGTATGCCCCCGGCCCTGTCCAGGTCCTCGATATGGTGCGGGCCGGAGGGTCTCAGCTTGCAGAGGTAAGGGGTACGCTGACCTATATCGTGGATGTCCGACAGCTTAAAATCAACGCCGGCCTCGCTGGCGATAGCCATGAGGTGCAGCACCGAGTTGCTGCTGCCTCCCAGCGCCATGTCCACGGTAAAGGCGTTATGAATGGCATCACTGGTAATAATATCGCGGGGCCGTATGTTTTTAGCCAGGATATTCATCACCTGAAGGCCGGCTTTTCTGGCCAGCCCCCGTCGCCGTGAATCCACCGCGGGAATGGTGCCGTTCCCCGGCAGTCCCATACCGAGTACCTCGGTCAGGCAGTTCATGGTATTGGCGGTGAACATACCGGCACAGCTGCCGCAGCCGGGACAGGCGGCTTCTTCCAGTCTGACGAGTTCCTCCTCGGTCATCTTGCCGCCGGTTACAGCGCCGAGACCTTCAAAAACCGTATTCAGGTCTATCTTTTCACCGTCCAGGTGTCCGGCCAGCATAGGGCCGCCGCTGACGAAGATACAGGGCAGGTTCAGCCTTACCGCGGCCATGAGCATGCCGGGTATGATTTTATCGCAGTTGGGTATGAATACCAGAGCATCGAAGGCATGGGCTTCCGCCATCGTCTCCACCGTATCGGCAATCAGTTCACGGCTGGGCAGGCTGTACTTCATGCCGGCATGGTTCATAGCAATGCCGTCGCAGATGGCAATCGTATTAAACTCAAAAGAGACGCCGCCGCCCTCGCTTATCCCCTCCCTGGCGGCTTCAGCGAGAGCGCGCAGGTGGATGTGCCCGGGAACGATATCCGTAAAGCTGTTGACAATGCCGATAAACGGCTTGTCCATATCGTCACGCGTACAGCCCAGGGCGTACAGCAAAGAGCGATGGGGCGCCCTTTCGATTCCTTTTTTTACGGCATCACTTTTCATTTTCATTACTCCACCAAAAAGCGTTACTAAAAAAATAACCGTCTCAAAAGACGGACCGGGAGACAATTATTAGCTTGAAGCCCGTATCTAAAGATAGCATGAGTTTGCGTTTATTGTCAAGCTAAGGGAAGGGGGAATTTCGGCTGAAACCCGGCTAATAGTACTTACCTCACCCCCTGCCCCCTCTCCAGCCTGAGACATTAAACAAAGCGGAGTAAATCATGGTTGGAAAGGGGGAGTGAATTTGAGAGGGGCTGGTGCCCCTCTCGCTGCACACTTCCCTTTTGGGGGGACAAGCGTGGGGTAAATCTGCGGGATAAGCCGCGGATGATACGAGGGCGGCCCTTCGACAAGCTCAGGGTAAAGGTGGGAATAGATAACATCCGGGGGGAGGGATGGATTCCAGCTTTCGCTGGAATGACATATTTATAAAAATTTAATCACACTTATACTGCTCCTCCTCGATTTTCTTAATCTTTTCTATCCGGGCAATGTGCCGGCCGCCTTCGAAATCGGTGGTGAGAAAGACCTCCAGTATGGCGGAGAGGCGCGCTTTGCCTTCCTCGGCGGCCAGGCAGCAGATTTGAGCGTCGTTATGAAGTCTGGCCCGCTTGGCGGTAAAAGCGTTGTAGCACTGGGCTGCCCGGATGCCTTTCACTTTATTGGCGGAGATGCACATGCCGATACCGGTACCGCAAATTAATATACCTCTATCGAATTCGCCCCTGACGATAGCCGCCGCTACCTGAACGGCGATATCCGGATAATCTACGGAGTCTTCCGTATAGCAGCCGAAGTCATGCCAGGTGAATTCTTTTTTGTTGATTATCTTGATGACAAGCTCTTTAAGAGAGTAACCCCGGTGGTCACCGCCGATAGCAATACGCATGGATACAACCTCCTGTATCAATTCTCGGATTCTTCTTCAGGGTGATGGAGCATCTTTATTCTCTCGTGAACTTCCAGCCAGCTGACACGCCCCTGACGGATAAGCTGAGGCGGGTCGACCGTTAAGTCGATGATGGTGGAGAGCTCGCGTATCTTGAACGGTCCCTGGTCGAGTACCATGGCTACTTCCTGGATGTTTTCTCCCAGTTGCGTCATGACCTCCTCGACCGAGTATGTCCCCGGCCGGCCGCTGATATTGGCGCTGGTAGCCGTCAGAGGATGACCGGTTATCTGCGAAAGGCGCAGTATTACCTGGTTATCGGGAATACGTATACCTACCGTGTCCAGTCCGGCAACCAGCAATGACGGTACAATGTCCTTTTTCTTCAGCACCAGGGTCAGCGCACCGGGAAGGTAATAATCGGAGAGATAGCGGGCGTAATCGTTCACTTCGGCGTACTTTTCCGCTTCTTCTAAAGACGTCACGGCGATATGTATCGGATTAGAAAAGGAACGTCCCTTCAGGTGAAAGACCCTGGCGATGGCACGCGTATCCAGGGCATTGGCGGCGAAAGCGTAACCGGTATCGGTCGGGCAGACGACCACCTGGCCCCGGTTTATCATTTTGGCGGCGTGTTCCAGCAGTTTAGCATCGGGAATAGAGGCATCGATTTTTTTTATCTTCGTCTTCATATCATCCCCCAAGCACAGCATTGGGAAACACGTTGAGACGTAAATCCGACCTTTCTCCCAACATTATTCTAGCGTATCCGGCGGCAGCAATCATAGCGGCGTTATCCGTGCACAGCGATAATTTTGGAAAGAATACCTCGATTCCTTTTTTACGGCAGGTCTCTTTAAAGACCGCACGGAGCCGGCTATTGGCGGAAACACCCCCGGTAACGCTGACCGAACTGACACCCTTCTCTTCAATCGCCCGCATCGTTTTGGTAACCAGGACATCGACGACGGCCTCCTGAAAGCTGGCGGCAATATCCGCAACCGGGAGTTTCTCGTTACGGGCGATACTATCTTTGAACCTGTTGACCACCGACGTTTTTAAACCGCTGAAACTGAAATCTAAAGACTGGTCCTTTATCATGGGGCGGGGGAATTTGAAAGCATCTGGATTGCCCTGTCTGGAAAGCTTATCGATGACCGGGCCGCCGGGGAAGTCCAGGCCGAGGAACTTGGCAATCTTATCGAAGGCCTCACCGGCGGCGTCGTCCAGAGTAGCGCCCAGTAACTCGTATCGGCACAAGTCCTCGACGTAAAGCAGCATGTTGTGTCCCCCGGAGACCGTCAGACAGACATGGGGAAACGGCAACCCGGGATTGCTAAGGCGGTTGGCGAAGATGTGCCCCTCGATATGGTGCACGCCGATGAGGGGCAGACCCCGCGCGTAGCTAATCGACTTGGCGGCGGCCACGCCGACCATTAAGCAGCCGATGAGTCCCTGCCGGGAGGTCACCGCCACCGCTTCGATATCATCCAGGGTCTTGCCGGCGGTATCGATGGCTTCCCTGATGACATAGCCGATAAGCTCCGTATGACGGCGGGCGGCAATCTCCGGCACCACGCCGCCGTATTTCTTCAGTAAATCCAGCTGAGTGGCGATGGCGCTGGACAGTATATTCCGGCCGTCTTCCACCAGCGCCGCCGCGGTCTCATCACAGGAGGTCTCGATACCCAGTACTAGCATACTTAGCTTAAAATCCCCCTCTATGCTTTTACCTAAAAGTGTTATTTATGTCACCCTGAACCCGCCAGAGGCGGGTGTGAGGGTCTCGTGAGGGGGATGTCAGTGGCAACTTTAGCCATCCCAACCCCGAGATTCTCACGTCGCTTTCGCTCCTCAGAATGACATACATCAACTATTTAGTATTACTCCTGTATTTATTAACAAATGCCTTGGCAGTTGATTCTTTCAGATAAAGAGGCGTTAGAGAAAGGGGGTCGTCGCCGATGTCCTGTTCAAGGCGGGTTACCGCCAGAGCGGCTACCGACGCGCCACACGGCAGACCTTCGACGGCCCTGACCTTCAGTCCCGTAGCCCTGTTAATAATATCGGCGAAAGACTGTACTCCCAGGCCTATCATGACGCAGGGCTCCGTTATCAGCGGTATCAGTCCGTTAACATCCCCGGTGTAGTAATTGCCCATTCTGGTAACATTTCCATCAGTAGAACGGTAACGACCGGCGTATACGGCGTCACCGGCGCCGACGCTGATAACCGGGCAGAGAAGCGACGCTTCGTGCCGGGCGGTATAAGCCAGGGCTTCGAGGGTGGGTATGCCGGCAACAGGCTTTTCCGAGCTGAAAGCGAGTGTTTTAGCCACGGTAACCCCCACCCGTATACCCGTCCAGGAGCCCGGGCCCAGCCCCACGCCGATTCCGTTTACATCCCCGAAAGACAGCCCGGCTTTTTTCAGGGTTGAATCTATGTTATCGACAATCTGCTCCAGGGAGTCGGTTTTAGCCAGGAAAGTCATATCCTCAAGAACCCGGTCGCCGTCGACCAGCCCTACAGCGTTGACGTAACCCGAGGTATCGATACCGAGTACAATCATGGTTGATTTAACTCCTTGAAAACGGCGTCATAACCGGTACCGGATGTGGAAAATCCAATGCGTCTTTTATTGGCCGATATTATCTCGAACTCCGCTTTCAGGAGGTCAGCGGGGAGGAGAGAAAGGATTTTCTCCGCCCACTCGATAACGACCACCCCTGACTCGCCACGTAGGAGGTAATCCGTAATACCGAGTTCAACACCGTCGGATTCCGCAGCGATGCGGTAGAGGTCGATGTGAAAGACCGGCAGCCGGCCTCCATACTCGTTAACGAGGATAAAGGTGGGGCTGTTGACCTGCCGGAGAGGAACGTCCAGTCCGGCACAGATACCGCGGGTCAGTAAAGTCTTGCCGCAACCGAGTTCGCCGGTCAGG
>CAYVPT010000087.1:0-8879 GCA_964453865.1 uncultured Dehalococcoidaceae bacterium | reverse complement strand
ATGTCAGGAACTATCGTCCTAAGATTCAGCAATATATTGGCATGCCGATGTTCCTCAGATAAAGAGAGCTACCTGTAGGGCTTTAGCCTATTTTCTGCCTTGATTGGAGTAACAATTTGGCTTTTTATTAATTTCTAATGGGATCTAAAATGAAAAACAGATTCTAACCTCCGACTAATCGGTTATGAGTTCGACTGTTTCTACAGTCAGACCAGTTTCACATTGTTACGGAATGTTGAATTCGTAAGGAGTATTACACAATTGTCAGAGATGTTCATTTAGCAAGCTGTGAGTTTCATCGGTTGTAGAGTGGCAATTTGAGGGCTAGCCGAAGGGCCATTGACCACTACCAATGCGATAACCAAATACTGGTTCAAATCCAGCCTCTAATAAAGTAGTGCCTCCCCGATGCCAGGGTACTAAATGATATCCGGTCTGCCTTAAGTCACCGCCAGAGTACTCTAGCAACATCGTCCAAACCGAGTTCCAGAAGCTTCGCTCTACTTGGTTTACCCGTATTGATATCCCAGTCCATAGCCTTAAGGTATTCGTTGAAGATATCTGCCTCTGTCATGGTGGTACCGGCGCGGGGGCCAGCTGTCTTGGGCGGTATACCCAGCATCCTATCGGGGTATTTAAAGGGCGTCTTCAGACCTTCGCGGATGTTGAAAGCCTGCCGTACATTGGTAATCCGCTCTCCAGTCTTGATAAGCTCTTCGGGGGTGAGGTCGTCCCAGCCGGTAATCGCTTTCAGAGACTCCATCAAGGTATCGATGTGGGGAAATCCCCCCAGAACGAAATTGCACATTCCCATCGAATTCGTGGCATGGGAAAAGTTGGTACTTATTTTATGGTGGGTACCCCGGCCTTTCCTAGCGTTTCGGTCAACCTGAGGTATATCAACGCCGGGCGGCACCATGCCCCCGCCCTGGGTATGCCGGCCCGGGGTCGGATCCGTCCCATAACCGGTTGCCATTCCCCAACCACCCCTCGGGTCATGGGCCGCGAATTCCTGCCCCCCGATATGCATGGCGTATTTCTCGGAACCTTTACCTATTTTGTCAGCCGCTTTCTTAACGCCATCGGCGATAATATTCCCGAAGCCTTCACGCTTAGCCAGCTTCTCCGTCATGGCCACGATAGATTTATGGTTGCCCCAGGTCATCTCCAGGCCATCAGTATCATCCCTGGTAATAATACCATTTTCGTAGCACTCAATCGTGAAGGCAATACAGGCACCGGTCGAGATAGTATCAAGCCCGTAGCGATTGCAGATATCTCCGGCTATTATTATCGAATCTAAATTGTCATTAGCGCAATTGCTGCCAAACATAGCCAGGGTTTCGTACTCGGGTTTATGGGCGCCCTCATCATATTTGTATTCTCCCGTCCCGGCTTTCATGACACCGCCACAGGCGATAGGGCAGCGCCAGCAGCCATACCTTCGTTCCTGCTTGGCGACTACGCTTTCGGCGCCGCAGTTCTCATAAGTGGGGACATCGATTTCGGCAACCCCGGTCCAGTTTTTAGTTGGCGCATCGTCAACCTTGCAGCACATATTATATATAGCCGGGGTACCGAAATCCCTGAGCATGGTCACGTGACCCCCCAGGGCAGCTATGTGTTTCTTCCTGAGGCTGCTGACCAACTCGTGGTCGGCTACGGGCACCTTCATATTGCCTTGTACGGCGATGGCCTTGAGTTTTTTGGAACCCATCACGGCACCGAGTCCGGAACGACCCGCAGCTCTTCCTTTGTTGTTTATCACGGCTGCAATGAGAGCGACCTTCTCTCCTGACGGTCCGATGCAAGCTACTTCAAGGTCTTTACCGTGCTCTTCCCTGAGTATATCCTGGGTCTCAAAGGTATCCCTCCCCCAGATATGTGCAGCATCTTTGAGTTCAGCTTTACCGTTGTTGATATGAAGATAGACCGGTTTATCCGCAATACCGGTGAAAAATACCGCATCATAGCCGGCAAACCTGAGGGAAGGCCCGACATTGCCTCCGGAATTGGCATCGCCCCACCCTCCCGTTAGCGGTGATTTGCCTACCATTACGTATCTGGAGCCGCCGAGACCATCCGTACCGGTCAGAATGCCAGTTACGATGCCAACAGTGGCCTCCGGCCCGAGTGGATCAACACCTGGCTTCTGCCGGTCGAAAAGAATTTTAGCTCCCAGACCGTAACCCCCGAGAAAATCGCGGGCAGTCTTTTCGTCCAGCGGCTCTTCCACCAGCTTATTTGAGGAAAGGTCTACCCACAAAACCCTCCCCATAAAACCATAAAGCATAAAACTCCCCCTTGTTAGTCAAGTTCCCAAAAACAGCGATTTTGAAAATCAAATAATATAAGATATTATAGCTAAGTATCACTTTACGTAAGTGTTTAAGGTCTTATGCAGATATTTTTATAATAGCTTAGGACAATAGAAATATCCACTATATAAACTGTAATAATCAACTATGCTCAACTTTTTTCCAGAAAATGATACCAGCATGACACTAAAAACAAATTAAGCCTTAAAAGTAGTGAATTGTAGAAATTGTGGATGTCCAGTGGACAATTAGTGTATAATTGGGCAAGGAAAGCGGAGAAGTCAAAGCTGAAATGTCTCCAAGAAGTTGCACCCCTGCCTAGGTGTTTATGAGTTGGTTTTTTAAGGGCTTTCTGAAGCTAAATGGGGGATAAAAACTGATCCACTGCCTTTCCCACCTTCTAAGCAGCGGGTCGTGGGTTCGAATCCCTCCAGGGACGCCAGCTTAGACTCAATCTGAGGCTGATTTAATCCTCCCAAAACGGGTAAATCCTCCGAAAATATGCAAAAAGACCAGTTGCTTCGACAAAAAACACACGATGAAAAAGTCCCGTTATCTTTTCATCGAAATCGGAGGGTAAGATGACAGTCAATCTTCAGCAAGAGCTGAACAATATCATCGAATTAAAGGACCGGGCAAAACGGCTTGATACCGTTTTCTAGGGATACAGGCTCTATACCCGCTCCGAGGGCAAGAGCGAGAACACGATCCGCATAACCAATACCGCACTCAATCTTTATTAAAGTTTTATTAAGAACTATGCTATAATAATGCGCGAGTATTATTACATCAGTATTCATTACTTCAAACGTTTGAAATTCATCTTGATTTAGTGACCAAATCAATAATTATACCGTAAAGGAAAGAGAAGATGGGAAAATTAAAATACGCGGATTATATACTGACCGAGGCCCCGGTAACCAAGTATCAAAAAATGGAAAACGGTCCCAATTTACGCCAGGTACTAATGCTTAACGGTGAAATGATAAAAGGGGCCTTTCACGTGAATTGCGCCTGGATTTCACCAGGGCCTAATCCCGGCGTGTACGAAGCCCACGTGCATCCTCACGATGAGGTAATAGGATTTATAGGGACCAATCCGGATGACCCGACTGATTTAGGGGCCGAGGCCGTATTATGGATAGGTGATGAGAAATACGAAATCAACAAGACTTTCCTGGCTTTCTTACCTAAAGGTCTGGTTCATTGCCCGTTAACGGTTACGGATGTTAAAAGACCCATTTTCCATTTCGATATACAGATAGCCAGCGGCCGGCCGACTTTCGAGTGGGTCAAGAAGAAAGTTACTCAAGAGTAAAAACGGCAGTATTTTGCTATAATTGAGAGACAAAACACATGTTTCGTCTCAATCAATGGATTACGTGAGAGGGGGTGAAAAGCTTTCAAAAGGAGTTGGTTTATGATATTTTACTACAATCTGAGGAGGTGGGGTTGTTGAATCTGGTTACAAAGCGAAAGGGAGAAAAATGATTGAAGAAGGAAAACTCAAACAAATCGTTGGCGCTGGCAATGTATCCCGCGAACCGGCGACGCTGGATAATTATGCCAGTGACATGAGTTTCGTTAATACGGTAAAACCGGACTATGTGGTCAAACCGAGAAACACCGATGATGTTAAGAAGCTGGTCAAACTGGCCAGGGAGACTTTAACTCCCCTGGTGCCGGTAAGCTCGGGGCCTCCCCATTTCAGGGGTGATACCGTCCCTACCTCCGGCGGCGCTATTATCGCCGATTTAAGCAGTATGAAGAAAATCATCAGAGTGGACCGGCTGAATCGCGTGGCTATGTTCGAACCCGGAGTGACTTTCGGAGAATTGATACCGGCCGTAACCAAAGAGAAACTAAGACTCAATATACCGTTGCTGCCGCGGAAAACGAAGTCCGTCACCGCCAGTATGCTGGAGCGGGAGCCGGTGCTTTTACCCAGGTACCACTGGGATATAGCCGACCCTCTGGATTGTGTTGAGATTATATACGGTACCGGCGATATGTTCCGTACCGGGGCTGCCGCAGGGCCGGGCTCTCTGGACCAACAGTGGTCAGCCGGGGGAGCTCAGGTCGAGGCGGCCGGGCCTTCTTCGGCTTCCTGGTACCGGATTATCGGGGGTTCGCAGGGAACAATGGGTGTTGTAACCTGGTCGTCGGCCAGATGCGAACTGCTCCCCAGTCTGGAAGAGCCCTACCTGGTGGGTTCCTCGCAGCTCGATGGGATAATGGAAATGGTCCACTGGCTTATCAGGTTTAGAATGCCCAACGAGTGTTTCATCCTAAACAACACCAGCCTGGCCGCCATCATGGCTAAAAAATGGCCCGGCGAATACGAAGAGATAAAAGACAGTCTGCCAACCTGGATACTTTTCTATAACCTTGCCGGTTACGATTATTTCCCGGAGGAAAGAATAAGCGCTGATGAAGAAGATGCCAGGGAAATAGCCCAGCGTGCCAACCTAGAGCCGGCGCGGTCAGCGGGTAAGGTCTCCGCATTCGACGTACTGAAAGCCGTTCAGGCGCCGTCCGCCGAACCTTACTGGAAACTCCGTGCCCGGGGTGCCTGCCATGATATCTTTTTCATCACTAATTATCAGAAGGTCGGTGAGTTAATCAATACCATGTATGATGCCGCGGATACCGCCGGCTACCCCGTCCCCGACCTTGGTATTTATGTCCAGCCCATAGTACAGGGTGCCAACTTCCACGTCGAGTTCAACCTGTTTTACGACCCGGATAATCCCAGGGAAGTTAAAAGAGTCCGGGAACTCGCCAGTGGCACTGTCAATACTTTGATATCAAAAGGGGCGTTTTTCTCGAGACCTTACGGTGAAATTACGCGGACCGTCATGAACAAAGACGCTGCTACCGTCGAAGCTTTGAAGAGGGTCAAGACGATACTCGACCCCGATAACGTGATGAATCCGGGGAAATTGTGTTTCTAAGTCACACCGAGGCAGAATATTTAAACTAAGGAGAGGATACAATGGCGCTAGAAGATTATAGAAGTTATATGGAAACATGCCGCCGATGTTCACCGTGCAAGTTTATCCCTCTGGAGAAAGTGACGGGATACGACCATACCTATATCTGTCCCAGTATAGCCAGGTATGATTTCCACAGTTATTCCGGCGGCGGCCGGATGGTTATGGGGACGGCTTTACTGGAGAAAAGACTGGACTACACCGATAAGCTCCTCGAGGTTATCTATAACTGCAATATGTGCGGTGCCTGTGATACCTCATGCAAGTACTCCATGGATATGGAAGTCATCGAACCGATAAATGAAATCAGGATAAGCTGCGTTGAGAAAGGTCACACCAATCCGGCCCTGGACAAAGTCGTTAACACCCTGCGTAAACAGGGCACGATGGTGCCGGGTGCTAAAGCAAAGCGGGGTGAGTGGGCTAAAGGGCTTAACCTGAAGGACTGTACCAAGGAGAAGGTGGATGTCGTTTACCATGTCGGCTGCCTGACCAGCTACAACAAGGATATGTGGAAGCAGGCGAAGACCATCGTGAAGCTGTTGCAGAAAGCCGGAGTAAACTTCGGTATCGCCGGTGCGAACGAGACCTGCTGCGGCGGGCGTGCCTACCAGATGGGATATAAGGAAGACTTCCTCAATCAGGCTAAAAAGAACATGGCGATGATAAAGAAGTCAGGCGCTAAAACACTGGTGACCGGTTGTGCCGATGGTTATCAGGCCTTCAAGGTACTCTACGACCAGTATGACCTCAAGGGAGACCTCGAGGTAATGCATATCACAGAATACCTGGCGCTTCTGATAAAGGAAGGGAAGCTGAAGCCGAAGAAGAAAGTCGACCTTACGGTTACCTATCATGACCCGTGCCATCTTGGGCGTCAGGGTGAACCGTGGGTACGCTGGGAGGGTAAGGAAATTATCGGCGAAATCCGCTACTTCGACCCGCCCAAAGAGTACCGCCGCGGTACCCATGGAGTATACGAGCCGCCGCGGGATGTGCTCAAGGGTATTCCGGGATTGAAGCTGGTGGAGATGAACAGGATAAAGGAGTATGCCTGGTGCTGTGGAGCCGGTGGGGGTGTCACCGAGACGAATCCCGAGTTTTCGATGTGGACGGCAACGGAGAGAATTAATGAAGCCGAGGAAACCGGGGCTGCCGCCATCGCAACGGCCTGTCCGTGGTGCGTTCAGAACTTCAAAAATGCCATTAAGGATAAAGGCAGCAGTCTTAAGGTATACGATATCATCGAGTTAGTGGATAAAGCGATATAAAGGAGGTTATGAATCATGGCTTTAAAGAGAGATTTTTATAAAGCTCTGGAAGATATTCTCGGCCCTCAGTATGTCTCCGATGACCCTGTAATCACCGAGACCTATGCCAATGTTGTCAGGCACGGCATGCCGGTGGCGCCCAGGTTTGAAGCGATAACCCTACCTGACAGTACGGAAGAGGTCCAGGCAATCGTCAAGCTCTGCAACAAGCACGGTGTACAGTATAAAGCATCGAGCACCGGGTGGCTCTATTCGGATCCCGGCGGACCGAACTGTATCAAGATGGACCTGCGGCGGATGAACCGTATCCTGGAAATCAACGAAAAGAGCATGTACGCCGTGGTGGAACCCTATGTCATCGGCGCGCAGTTACAGGCGGAACTGATGAAGAAGGGCTTAAACTGCAACCTGACCGGCGCCGGCAGCAACTGCTCCGCCCTGCCGCTGGCTGCCCATGTTAACCTGGGGCATCTGAGCCAGAGCGGCAGCTACGGCGAGAGAAATCAGCTTGCCCTTGAGTGGGTTACGGGTGACGGTGAGGTCGTCAGGCTCGGCTCGCTGGGGACGAATAACGAGTGGTTCTGCGGCGATGGCCCCGGCCCTTCACTACGCGGTATCGTCAGGGGCAACACCATGCCGCTGGGCGGACTCGGCGTCTATACCAAAGCGGCCCAGAAGATATTTCACTGGCCGGGACCTTCCACTTTCCCCATGGAAGGCGTATCGCCGAAGTACAAGCCCGCCTACATACCGCCGGGCTTTATGATTCGCTATATGTCCTTTAAGACGCTGGATGCGATGATTGATGCCGTGCTCAAGATAGGCGAGGCGGAAATTGCCACGGAGCTGATGTGTTTTAATGCCGCCATGATGGCATCTAACCTGGCTACCAAGAACATGGAAGAAGAAATTGAAATCTACAACACATTTAAAGATGATGTTCTGGGGCCCGGTTTCATGGTCCTCATCGCCGCTAACTCACCGAGGGACCTGGAATACAAGAAACATACCCTGGAGACTATCATCGAAGAGACCGGAGGGAAGTACCTGAAAGCGGTTGAAGACCCCGAGAACGAAGGGGGCTACATCTGGCGTTATTTCCGGGAGACTGGCTCGATTAAGGAGACGGGACGGGTCCTGGCGCCGCAGGCGGGCATGGTCGGCGGCGGCGATTCCTTCCCCCTGATGAGCTACTTCATTAAAAGCTGCACCAAAGTTAAATAGAAACTCATCAAGGATGGCTCACTTTATGATGACGGTACGTCGCCCTTCATCCAATCGATTGAACACGGTCATACCGGTCACGGTGAAATCCTGGCCCGTATCTCTCTAAAGGCTAAAAGCCCCACGGCTGTGGCGAGACAGATTAACATGGGCTCTAATGAAATCTCGATAAAAGAGTTTTTCGGAGTGCCGCAGCACGTCTGGAGTGATGCCCTCCACGATATGTACGGGCCGCATGCCAGCAACTATCACCTGTGGTTGAGGAAAATAAAGAAGACGTTCGATCCTAACGGCGCGTCGGAATCTTCCACCTATATCACGGCCAAGGATTAGTTAATACCGGATTAAAGTAACATTCACGGGTGTTCTTCCCGTCAGATAGAGCATTTCGGGGAAGACACCCGTGGCGAACCCATCTCCAATCTCCTTTCACAGCTCTTTGGCTAGAATGTTTATTTACGTACCGGTCTGTATCAAATCCAATTATTACTTGTTTTGGTATTTCTGACAATGTGCCTGGGATAGTATTTTACAGCAGGTTGTTTTTATATCTGTACCGGCGTAACCGCTTGACAAATATGATGGATAAGTAATTAAATTAATTCACGTAAAGGGGGTAAAAATGATTCCAAAAGGAAAGCTGGTGAAAGCTGTGGGGGCTACCAACGTCATTGATAAAAAGGAGACGTTGGATGAATACTCCAGAGATATAAGCTTTGTGAACTCCGTGAAACCGTTGTGTGTAGTCAAGCCGACTAATATGGCGGATGTACAGAAAATAGTGAAACTGGCTAACAAAACCCAAACGCCGCTGGTGCCGGTAAGCTCCGGGCCTCCCCACTTTAGGGGTGATACCGTTCCCGGTATCGGCGGGACTATCATCGTCGATTTAAGTGGTATGAGAAAGATTATCAGGGTCGACCGGTATCACCGGGTGGCCATGGTCGAACCGGGGGTGACCTTCGGGGAGCTGATAACGGCAGCTACAAAGGAAGGCATCCGGCTCAACATGCCGCTCCTGCCGAGAAAGTCGAAGACCGTTATCGGCAGCCTGCTGGAGAGGGAGCCGGTAA
>CAYVPT010000086.1:3119-8884 GCA_964453865.1 uncultured Dehalococcoidaceae bacterium | reverse complement strand
AGCCTGCACCAGCGGTGCAGGCTTATTGCTATTTAAGTAGACTCAATACAGGATTTTGGGCTACGTTTATGGTAGATACTGGAGCTTCTGGAACATGCATACATGGTGCACCTGCTTGGCATATACAGAGACAACTACGTCCTGAAACATTACAAAATGCCTCTGGAATTGGAGGCTCATACCCATATTACGGGGAACGAGTAACTCTGGTATTCCTAGATACTAACCAAAATCCTGTTTCTCGGACACTAAGCCGGCTTGATGTTCAAGCAATAACACAAAGCGATATTGTGGCTAATAGAGGAATACCAAAGATTCCCTCGCTTATAGGACGTGATATCTTGAACAGGTGGAAATTTGTCTATGACTACATTAATAGTGTGATGTATCTTGAAGTCCCATAAAAATAATAAACTTGGGCTGGTTGTGATGAGTTCAATTATTACAATGGTTAATAAGGGATTCGGATTTTTCATAGGCTAAGCCGCAGATGACACCGGGCGGCCGGTTGGGAGGAAAAATCCCTCTTAATCTCCCTTTCCGAAAGGGAGAAAGATGGAGTTAACGCGGAAGACCTACGGGATAAGCTGGAGGTGACACTGGGCGGCTCGGGTGGGATTAGATAACACCCGATGGGGGTGGGGAAAAGGGGAGTAGTAGCGCTCCCCTTATTTTTTTGTATGATTAGGTCAGTGATAATTAAGGGGTGGATGTAAAGATAACATCCCCTCTCCTCCGGAAGGTGGGAGCCGGAGGGGAGGGGACAGCAAAGGGGCCGAGGTTAACGGGACTTATTTAATTAATAATAGAAAGCCGTCCTGCGGCCTACCCAGAGACCGAGGAGGAAGAGCAATACTCCGGCAACCGCAAGTATCGTATACAGAGCCCAGCCGGGGAAGGAAGACGAGCCACTGGCAGAGAACTCGCCGGCGCCGGTCCAGGGACTGGCATTAGAGGCGGCATCCAGGGCTCTTACTCTCCAGTATAAAGCTCCTTCGTGACTTTCCAGGTCCAGCTCATCCAATTCCTCAAGGACGAACTCGGATATCGGGATTTTCTTTTTTTCCAGTAATATAGAGTCGGCGGCGAAGTCTTCGTCAGTTGCAATCTGAAGAGTATAGGTTACCGGACGACTGACATCGGTAACATCCTCCCAATCGAAGGTTATCGGTAACTTCTCTTTAGCGCCCATCTCCGGTAAGAGCGGCGGCGGCGTATCCGGGGCTTTTGATTCCACGGTAAAAGTTGTCGTAGCGGAGTTGGTACCATCGCTGACAGTAATAATATGTGCGCCGGCCTTGCTGGCGGGTGCATTGAAAATAAACGTGACCACTCCGCTGGCATCGGCTTGAACAGTATTTATCTCAATGTCATCGTATTTTAAGACAACTTCCGCACCGGGGTTAAAGCCGGCCCCACCGATACCGATTTGGGAACCGATGGTATCGCCGCTGGTGTTGATGCTGAGGACAGCCGTGGACGGAGGGGGCCCGGAGGGTTCGGTTACCGTAAAGGGAGTAGTTAGAACGATACTCTCTACGGTAACGGAGATGTCATGAGCGCCGACGGTAGCATCCGACGGGATGGTGATAACGCTGGTAAAGCTACCAGTGGTACTGGTATTGATATCACCTGATTTCGGCGTCAGGGTGGTGCTGCCAAATTTAAAGATAATGGGATAACTGGCCTTGAAATTGGCACCGCTGATAGTGACATCGGTACCGGCCGCGCCGGAAGCCGGAGACAGAGGATTAAGGGCGGCACTGGCGGTAATGGTGAACTGTGCCGTGTCTGTTTTAGTGCCAACGGTTACCTCGATGGTATGAGTACCGGCGGTGGCACTCTGAGGGACGGTAATAGTACTGATAAAGACACCGCTACTCCGGGTTACCGCATCACCCGATTTGGGTATAAGTACGGTAGTATCGAATTTAAAGGTAATAGCGGCACTTACCGGGAAGCTGGCCCCGCTAATCAATACATCAGTGCCGGCGGCGCCGGAGGCGGGTGAAAGAGGATCAAGGGCGGCACTGGCGGTTACCGTAAAAGTATCAGTAACGGTAGTGCTGCCGACCGTGACGGAAATAGTATGGGAGCCGGTGGCGGCACTGGCAGGGACCGTAATTTTACTGATGAAGACCCCACTGCTGAGGGTCGATGTGTGGCCGGACGTGGGCGTACGCGTCGTCGAATCGAACTTGAAAGTAATAGACTTACTGGAAGCGAAGCCCGAACCTACGATTTCTATTTCAGTGCCGGAAGGGCCGGAGGTGGGGGAAAGGGAGTCAATACTACCGCCAGCGGTAACGGTAAACGGTTCCTTGGCCCTGATAGTGTCGGAAATGCTTTCAGATTCAGTATTAACATTATAGGTAGTAATGGTCACGTAGACATAGTAGGTGCCGTCGGTCACATCTTCATCATCAGAGCCCTGGCTGAGACGCTCAGGGACATCAAATGATGCCTCGAAGTATCCGTCTTCATCAATCTGATTGTAGTCCGTTACCAGATTATAGGTATCGACATCATAGTCGATTTCATCAAGCACGGAAGCATTGTCCTCGGCGAAGTAAACTGCAGCATAACGTTCATAAATCTCGGTGCTTTCGGGAAGGTCTTCACCGACAACATAGATTTCATCACCGATGGCGCCTTCTTCGGGGTCAAGTTCGAGGGAAGCGGCAGCCATGACCGGCAAAGCCGGTACGGCCGCTACCAGCAGGGACATGATTACAGCCATGCCGAATATTCTGAGAATTTTTGCGTATTTCATAGGAGCCTCCTGAGAAAAGATTATTTTGCCGTATATACAAGGTCAGGTAACACCTGCCCGTTCAGCAGTAATCTAATAATTATAACGTTTGAAATGTTAATAAGTTATTAAACCCGCCTTTTTTCTTTTCACTTAATCAGTTTTTTCCTGGCACCGCGTTTGGGATTGTAGGTACCGGCGAAGTTGTCCAAGGTATCCCGGTTAATGAGCCAGGTATTGTGGATTTTATTGGCCGGTATGTCGCCCTGACGGCACAGCCTTTTTACCGTTTCCGGGTGGACCTTAAGACGGCGACTGGCCTCGATTACGGTAAGATAATGATCCCAAACCGGCATAATATCAGTACGATTCCTTAATAAATATTGCTTTGTCAAAGCAATTATATAATTTCAATGCTCATTTGTCAAGAACCATAACCAAAGAGTGACAAGATTAAGTTGACGAAAATAGAACACTTGTGCTATTCTCTAGTTGTTTGGTGTTCGAGGTAAGAGATGGATTTGGAATCGCGTGAGATTGGCGGAGAAGACCCGGAATCGATAAAGGAGACAGGCCGACAGGATGAGGAGGATCTGCCACCGGAATACCACCGGTATCGAGACGAGGGGTGCGAGTACGCGGAATCCTGCCTGGCCTGTCCGTTTCCCCATTGCCTTTATGATGAGCCGCGGGGCAGACAACGCTGGCTAAAGGAATTACGAAACAAAGAAATAAACAGGCTTTTCAACGAAGGCTGGAAGGTGAAAGACCTTGAAGAGCTATTCGGGGTAAGCCAGCGAACGATACAAAGGGCATTGAAAGAAGGCGTCAGAACGAAATAGATAGTGTACAGTCGTTAGTTTGAATAATCAGTTATCAAAGGAAGCGGCGAGACGGTAAAAGGAGCGGGACAAGCGATGAATGACACAATTGTTGCACAGCTGGCAAAGACGGACCTTGAGAGAATAAGGGGCTATCAGGATCTCCTTGATTTTTATAACGGTCGACAGTGGGAAGGCCGGGAGAGAAGGGGTGAAAGACGCCTGATATTTAATTACGCGCGTGTCTTCGTGGAGAAGATAACCTCCTATTTAATGAGCGGCATAAGCTTTGATATAGAGCCTTATGAGGACTCGGAAGAAGCTAAGGATAATGCCGGGAGGGCAGAGCAGGCTATCTATAGAGTTTATACGGAGAACCAGCTGGAACAAATCGATTTGGAGACGGAAATAGACTGCGCCGTGCTGGGGGACGCCAGTTATAAGGTTATCTGGGACGCCGATGAGAAAAGGGTAAGGGTGACCGCCCCGGATATCCAGGGTATTTATGCCTGGTATTCCGGCGACGACATGTCACGAGTGTGGCGCATCGCATCCCGCTACCGGCTGACCGCGGAGGAGGTGGAGGCTATCTACGGGACCAAACCAAAGGGCAAAACGGCGGTGGTGGTGGAAATGTGGACGGAACGGGACTTCGAATTATACCTGGACAGCAGCCTGCTGGAAAGCAAGCCCAATCCCTACGGCTTTATCCCGTTCGTGGTCTTTCCCAATTTACGCGAGCCCAAGAAGTTCTGGGGAGTCTCCGATTTGCCGCAGATAATGGAATCGCAGCGGGAACTGAACCGGGCGATGAGCCAGCTCTCACGCATATTGGAGCTATCCGGTAATCCCATCGCTGTGCTGGAGAACGTGGAGGAGTCCGAGGATATCGCCATCCGGCCGGGGGCGGTGTGGAACATACCGGAGGACGCCAAAGCCTATCTGCTCGATCTGCTGCAGGGGGGCGGCGTTAATTTACATATCAATTATATTAACCTGATATACCGGGCGATACATGACCTATCCGAATCGCCCCGTTCAGCCTTCGGCGGGACGGAGAGGGACCTGTCCGGGGTGGCCCTGGAAATAGACCTGCAGCCGCTGCTCCAGAAGGTCAGACGTAAAAGAATCATTCGAACGGCGGCCTATAACCGTCGCAACGAGATGATTCTCAGGCTTTTAGAAAAGTACCAGGGTGAGGACTTCGGGCCTTCTCTGGGAGGTAGGCTGAGAGTCATCTGGGGTCCGGTGCTGCCCAAAGACATGGAGAGGAAAGTCAGCAGCGAGCAGGCAATGGTACAGACGGGAATACACTCCCGGAGGACAGCCATGAACGAGGTGGGCGTGGGTAACCCCGAAGGGGAGTTCAAACGCTGGCTGGAAGAAAGGGAGTCTATTCTCAAGATGAATCAAGAACTTAATGCGAAATCGGCCCGGGGCGGGGCGAGAGAGAGTGCTTTACCAGCCCGGGCGGAAGGCATTGAGGAGTAATCAGGAGGGATGATGGTTACGGAAAAAGAACAGGAAAAGAACGAAGAGGTAGAAAGTAGCGGTGAGGATGGCGTAAATCCCGGGGGTGAAAACGATGTCCTGGAACAAGAGGTGAAATCCCTGAAAAGTATGATGCTCAGGCTCGAACAAAGCCTGGCGGAAAAGGACGGCGAAATAGACAGTCTGAAACAAGCTCTGGACGAAGCCGGGCAGACAATCGATGAGCTGGGCCAGGCCGTATCCCGGGCGGTAGCTGCCTACAAGGAAACAGTAGTCCAGGCGAACCCGTGACTGCTGCCGGAGATGATAACCGGGGATACCATCGACGAGGTAGACGAGTCGGTGAAAAAAGCCCGGGCCGTCATGGAAAAGGTCAGGCAGGAGATGGAGACGGAAGCCGCCAGGACAAGGGTACCGTACGGCTCTCCACCGAGAAGCCCGCAGGACCTGTCAGGGCTGAGTGCCCGGGAGAAAATCCAGTACGCGATAAGGGGGACGGGGTAAAATACCCGGCATAAACCCCTCACCTTATTCCTCTCCCACAAGGGGAGAGGAGACTGGAAAGGGAACTGGATTCCCGCTGACGCGGGAATGACACAAAACGAAAACAGGAGGTAACAGAGAAATGGCATTAACAATAGCGGAAGCATCCAAGCTTTCCAACGATTTACTGATGCAGGGGGTAGTGGAGACCATCGTCA
>CAYVPT010000086.1:0-3109 GCA_964453865.1 uncultured Dehalococcoidaceae bacterium | reverse complement strand
TATAGAAATAGTAGGCAACGGTCTGACCTATAACCAGGAGAGCACCCTGCCCAGCATCGATTTCTACGACGTGGGCGATACCTGGGCGGAATCTACGCCGACTTTTGCGCAGGTAACGGCCAACCTGAAAATCATGGGCGGTGATGCCGATGTGGACAACTTCCTCAAGGCGACGCGCAGCAATATCCAGGACCTCGAAGCGGCCGTCGTCGAGCTTAAAGCCAAGGCGCTACAGCGGAAGTTCGAGGAAATTTTTGTCTACGGCGACAGTGCCACCAGCGCCAAGGAGTTCGACGGTTTAAGGATGCTCATCGATACCGAGTCGGCCAGCGACCAGGTGATTGCCATGGGGGCCAGCGGCGCTACCCTGACCCTGGACAAGCTGGACGAGCTCATCGACGCCGTCAAGGGCGGCAAGCCCGACGTGCTGTTGATGAGCCGGCGTTCCCGGCGCAAGATTAACACCCTGGTGAGGGCGGCCGGCGGCATGATAGAGACCGACCAGGACAAGTGGGGCAACTTCATCCAGCTCTGGGACGGCGTGCCCATCGGCGTTAACGATTGGATACTGGACACGCATGTCCTCAGCGACAGCCTGGAGACGGGGATCACCGGAGGCGACTGCTCCACGATATACGCCGTCCAGCTCGGGGAGGGCGCCCTGTGCGGGCTGACCAGCCCCGGTTACCTGCAGGCCGAACCAATCGGCTCACTGGAGAGCAAGGACGCATCGAGGACCCGCGTCAAGTGGTACGTCTCGCTGGCCTTATTCAGCACGATAAAGGCGGCGGCGCTCATCGGTGTGCAGGACTAAAGATTGATGTAAAAATATTCTAAGGGGGTCTCGATAAATCCGGGGCCCCTGTCAAGGAGGAAGAAATGGTTCACCACGGAAATTCACCACGAGTGGAGAGAAAAGAATCAGCCAGATGGCTATGCCGGTTCCGGCTCAGTAAGTACCGGGAAGATATCGGCCCCTACCGGAACCGGGAGGGAGAGTTCCACCGGCTTTTCAAGCCCCACGAGGTTATCAACGGCGAGGGCAACCTCCTTCTCAACAGCGGCATCGACGAGATGTGGGACCTGATAGTCGGGGACTCAGCCAACCACTACAACAATACCAGCGCCCGGATAGGCGTGGGCGACAGCACCACGGCCGCCGATGCATCCCAGACCGACCTCCAGGCAGCCACCAATAAAGCCTACAAGGGCATGGACTCCGGTTATCCCACGTCCACCAGCCAGCAGGTAACCTTTAAAGCCAGTTTCGGGGACAGCGAAGCCAACTTCGCCTGGAACGAATGGGTGGTCAAGCAGGCGACCAGCGCCAAGTGCCTTAACCGCAAGGTGGAATCGCTGGGGACGAAAACCAGCGGCACCTGGACGCTTGAGGTCGATATCACTTTAAGCTAAAGAACAGAGGTTAATCGGCAGTCATGATTGAACTAAAGAACTCCAAGACAACCTACCTCGGCAGGGCATCCGGCGGAGACAAATACTCGCTGGATGCCTTCATCGGGGCGGTGCAGATGAGGGAGCCCGGGGGACAGTGGCAGGATATCCAGCCGCAGCTTGTCCGGGAGGCCGGCGGCTGGCACATCGAGGGGGCTCCCTATCGCGCCGAGGTAAAGGACGACGGCACACGCTTGTTCTGCCCGGACAGAAACGAACGCAGCCGGTACCTGTGTCTGCCGGCGCCGGCGCTGTTTTCCGGTATCGATAAAAACCTCATGACCAATCCCGGAAAACTGGACGGCATTCACCGGCCGAACCAGATAACGATGCCGGCGGACTGGGGAGAGTACCGTATTATATTTACCAATACGGGGATGAAATTCGAGATTCTGTTCACTAAAGCCCCACCGGCTAATTTATTCGGGAAAGACTCGCCCAGGATATTACTCGACGCCGAGGGTGCAGGATTTGATATCGGGCAATTATTGAAGGCTCATTCGGGAATAGGCATACCGAAACCGAGGCTGATAATGGCCAGCCAGGAAACAATAGCGGATGAATCGCAAGAGCGGTGGCTGGACTGGTCGTACAAGAACGGCCAGCTTGAACTTGGTTTCGACTTCGGCGACCTGCCATTCCCGCTCCTACTGAAAAACACCTCGATTGATTTACAGGTAGGGGCATCGCTGGACGACGGCGAAATGTGTTTTGACGTCCCGTTCGCTAACAATACTTATGGGAACTTTTTAATCGGTGATGGTACATACGACGGCTATGGCGGAATGGCCAGATTCGCCCTGGCAATACCCAAAAACGCGGTTATCGACACCGCCCATCAATCGTATAGAGAGCTATACAGTAAATCGGCTACGGTATGTAATGCTCGAATTACTGCCGAGGACGTTGATAATGCAGGTGCTTATAGTAACGACTGGGCTACGGAATCGGCGCGCTACGCCAATCATACAACCGAGGTAGTCGACTGGAACAATCTCGCGGCTATGACAGCGGGTATATGGTACGACAGTCCCGAAATAAAGACACTCATTCAGGCAATCGTAAATCGTTCGGGTTGGGTTTCAGGAAACTATATTGGCTTATATGCACACGATTTTGATTATAGAAGCGACAGCGGTGCGCATAGACAAATGCACTCGTATGATTCGGATAGCGCTTCCTCACCCAAGCTGCACATCGAATATACTGCGGGCGGGGCGACCCCCAAGACGGCGGCGGAAACTGGCTCGGGCGCTGACGTCTCTTCGCTGCTGGCGACGATGGCTAAAGCCGAATCCGGCGGCGGGGCCGATGCGGCGGAAATTATTGCCGGACTGCTTTCCGGTGAAACCGGGCTAGGGGTCGACATCGGTATGATAGTCGGATTGAAGCAGCTCTTCAGCGGTGACGGCGGCACCAGCGGCGACGCTCTGAAAGCTCTGATAAATACTTCCGGCTCCGGCTCGGATATGAAACTGCCGGGTCGCCAGGGCCGGGTAGGAATACCATCAAGGGGGGTGAGTTTATGAATTTAACGGAAATGATAACGGCAGTCAGGAAAGACCTGCATGACCAGGACAGCGGCAATTACCAGTGGACCGACGAGGAACTTACCCGGCACATCAACCGGGCGGTGAGAGAATTTTCCGAGGAAGTG
>CAYVPT010000085.1:5329-8895 GCA_964453865.1 uncultured Dehalococcoidaceae bacterium | reverse complement strand
AGTTGGCAGTGATGACATAGTCACCGCTAATTGTAATAGTGGTACTGGCGGAATTTATATCCGCCACGGTATCCACGTCGCCAGTCCAGCTATCAAACCGCCAGCCGGGTAGTGGGGTGGCGGTAATATCTACCGAGGTGCCCACGGGATAGGTATGGGCACCAATATCGGGAGTAATATTTCCGCTGCCGCTTACCGCCATGGTCAGGATGCCATGAGTTCGGGTAAAGTTGGCGATGACAGTCTTATCCCAATTCATAGTCACGTTAGTACTTGCCGAGGTGTTATCAGAGACATCTCCGTACCAGTTTGTAAATGCCCAATTTATAGCTGGCGTAGCTGTGATGTTCACTGAGGTATTAATTGGGTAGACGTAGTTTCCGGCAACAGGCGTAACATTGCCGTCCCCATTGACGGCCATTCTTAGTATGCTATTAGTACGTACGAAATTAGCCGTCACCGTCTTACCTGTATCCATAGTAACGTTGGTACTGGCTGAGGTATTATCAGAAACTTCACCCGTCCAACCCACGAACTCCCAATCAGGTGAAGCAGTAGCTGAAATATCTACTGTGGTATTTGCCGTATAAGCATGCGTGCCGATTGATGGAGTAGTACTACCGCTGCCGTTAACCGTTAAAGTTAAAATATTAACATTACCTGAATCTTTTAAAAGTAAAGCGTCATGACGGTGAGTTACAAAGGACCATGAGCTACCAGCAACAATAAAACCACCCCCCGATATCTGTTGCACAGAATAACCTTTTTCATAAGTACCCATGTCAAATGTTCTATTCCATAATTCATTGCCGTTGGAATCTGTTTTTATCAGCCATAAATCGCCATTACCCGTTCCGTAAGATTCGGTAATACCAGTGATGATATAACTGCCATCATCGCATTGGTCAACACAATGTCCTTCATCATCGCCCCCGCCACTAAATATTCTATTCCAGATCATATTACCGTTTTCGTCGGTTTTTATTAGCCACATATCAGCATCTTCTGTGGCATAGGAGAACGAATATCCTGTTATTATATAGCCTTCGTCTTGCGTTTGTTCGACGAAATATCCAACGTCTGTTGTTGGTGAAGAGGTGTCGCCTACGCTAAAAGTCTTATTCCACTGCTGGTTACCGCTGGCATCGGTTTTAAATAGCCAGATATCATTATCACCAGGACTTACTCCGTAAGAAGCTGTTACGCCAGCGACGATATAGCCGCCGTCATTTGTCTGTTGGACTGTATATGCTACATCATAATTGGCACTTTCTCCGAAACTCTTGGTCCAAATAAGATTTCCACTAGAATCAACCTTGTTTAATACTGAATCATAATTCTGATTTATAATCGTATAACCGACTACAATATAACCACCATCGGTGGTCTGTTGGACGGAATACCCTGTAAATCCGTTGGCGAATCCCCGGCTCCATTCCACATTACCGCTGACATCAGTCTTTACTAGAAGACTGCCAGCAATAATATAACCAACATCGTTAGTTTGCTGAACAGAATATCCTAATTCATTAGAGGTGCCACCGAATGTTTTACTCCATTCTTCATTACCATTGGCGTCAGTTTTAACAAGCCAGATATCATCTCCGCCAGAGCCATAAGATTCAGTACTTCCAGCGAAAATAAAACCACCATCGTCAGTTTCTTTAACAGAACGAGCCATATCGCTTTCAGATCCGCCAAACTTTATACTCCATGTTGATTCTTGTAGGGTTGATATGAGAAAATTAGCGGTTATCACTTTATCTATATCCATGGTAACAGTGGTATTAGCAGAATCAGGATCTGCCACATCCCCCGCCCACTTAGCAAACTCCCATCCGTCAGCCGGGGTAGCGTTTACAGATACCACGGTTCCTTCGGCATAAGTATGAATACCTATGGTTGGCGTAACATTCCCACTACCACTTACCGCCATAGTGAGTGTATAGTTATCGCTCTCCATACCCAGGTCGAGTCGACCGCTGCCATACAGGTTGTCTTTGCCGATATCTCCTAAGTCTGCCGCCCGTCCTTCAAGAAAATCCTGTATCTGAGCAGAGGTATATGTGGAGAAACGCTGTCTAACTAATGCCGCCGCCCCGGCAGCGTGTGGCGCTGAGGCGGAGGTTCCGGAAAAAACTTCGGTACCGTAAGTAACCGTACTAACACCGTCGGGCGCCACGATGTCAGGTTTTATCCTGCCGTCATCGGTGGGGCCGCGGGAGCTGAAAGTCTCCAACGTACCAGGGGTGCTGTATTCAACCGCGCCAACTGTCAGACAACTAAACGAGTCTGCCGGGACGATAATACTACCCGCAGTCGTCCCGTATTCAAGCTCATGATAATAGGAGTAAATGTGAAAATTTACCGTTGCCGGGGTACCAAGTGTGGCGATGGCTATATCATATGTCCCGGTATATGTGGCCTGATATACTAGCAACTCCCAGGGATCATCATCCCCATTTTGAATATTCAATGAGTATGCTACAAGATAACCACTATTGTTATACAAAAGCAGGTCATAGTCATTGGCGGAATAATACCAGGGGTCATCCCACTTAAGGGCAACGACAATAATGTCTCCATTGGCGGCAGATATTGTGTTGCCTTCATCCGTTCCGGAGAAGTTATGCCATATGTTTGAATCAGGATTGTTCCAGCTTCCCTGCCAGTGCATTTGTGCTTGATTACCAATCGACTGTGCCCACAGGATGCCAGCATCCCGAGCGGAATCAATGACCTGGCAGAAAAATCCGGTGCCATCACCGGGGCCGCCCACCGGCCATCCCACCGAGCAGGAAATAATATCAACATCCTGGGCAATCAGCCACTCCACGGCGTTCCCATATTCAACGTCGGTGCCGAAATTAGTAAAATAATAAGTAGCTGCCGGGGCGATATCATAGACAATCTCGGCGCAGGCGGTACCGTGATGTTCAGGATAACCTGTAGGACCCTCGATAGTTCCTCCGGCATAGAATGATTGTGCTGTCACTGCAGCTGGTAGCTCTCCTTCTGACTGGCGAATTGTGTAATCGGCGAAACCCACATCCAGGATACCTATTTTAACGCCGGTGCCGTTATAACCGACTGCCTGCCAGTCGTCCGCATTTATTACGGGTACACCCTCGGAGGTTATTACCGCAGGGAGAGGTTCCATCGGCAAACGTATGAAGCGGATGTCCTGCATTTCAGACAGAGCAGTAAGTTGGGACGTAGGGACAACCATCTGAACTAAATCACCATAGCTACCTTCAATGTTGCCTATTTCTCCAGCAGTTGATGATACAATCCCAGCCTTACCCGGCTTTCCATCGATGATTACCCGCACAGTTTCTTCACTTGCCTCTGGTACGACTTCAAAAGTCATCATTTCAGGGGCGGAAGCATTCTCTGTGATAGTCCCATCGGGGGCAGGTTCTGAGGGATATCTGGTCTCAATCAGTTTGTTTAAAGTCGAATCGAGCTTGGGATTGCCCTTGGGAGGTAATTCGCTAAGGTCAAAATCGGGTAAGTCATTGTCATTGGCGGTGGCCCGTCAGGCATGGAAGCGGCGATAGTTGCCG
>CAYVPT010000085.1:0-5319 GCA_964453865.1 uncultured Dehalococcoidaceae bacterium | reverse complement strand
CTGACGGAAAAACACCTGTTAGTAAAACAAGAGCTGTGAGTGCAATGATTATCAAAAAGAAAAGGTGTACTCGGTATTGTCCATTATCCCTGCATTTCATTCGTTTCCTGCAATATGGATTTTCTTACAGGATAATTACATCAGAGAGTATATGCCTGAAGTGTTGTGTTGTCAATAGCTTGTGATGAAATACTTCACTTGCTTAAAGCGCATGGAACAAATAGAATTAGGTTCGTTTGTTACCTCATGATTTATTACCTAGGCTTTAGGCGTGGAATCTGGCGGACCTTTTTATGCTTATGTCCAACTTGACAATAACACTCGTTCGACATAGACTGTATTGACTCTTTGGCACGGGAGGATAACACCTCATGAAGTGCCCGAACTGCCAAGCTGAAAACCGCGATGGAGCCGAGTTCTGCAGAAAATGCGGGCAATCGCTTCAAGTAGATATCACCTGTCCTCAATGTGGACATGTCAATCTCCCCGATAGTGCCTTTTGTGAGAAATGTGCTCATTCTTTGGGAGTAGCACCACCACCATCAAAACCAAAACTCAAAAAACCCTCAACCATTGAACCCACATCCTTTGCCGATGGCCGTTACCAGATCAAGAAGTTCCTCGGGGAAGGCGGTAAGAAGAAGGTCTACCTCGCCCACGATACCCTGCTGGACAGGGATGTCGCTTTCGCCCTGATAAAGACCGAGAAACTGGACAACAGCGCCCGTAAACGCATCACCCGTGAAGCCCAGGCCATGGGACGACTGGGAGACCATCCCCATATAGTAACCGTCTTTGACATCGGCGAACACGAAGGACAGCCCTACATGGTATTACCTCTACTCGCCGGTGGTGACGTGGAAGGGCTGATAGAAAAAGCCCCCGAGCACCGTCTACCTCTTGATAAATCCATTGAAATAGCCAAAGCCGTCTGTAAAGGTCTGGAGTTTGCCAACTCTAAAGGTATCGTACATAGGGACCTCAAGCCGGGCAACGTCTGGCTGAGTGAGGACGGCACCGCCAAGATAGGCGACTTCGGTCTGGCGGTGGCGGTGGACCTCTCCCGCCTTACCCAGTCCGGGATGATGGTGGGAACGGTGTCCTACATGCCTCCGGAGCAGGCCATGGGAGGCAAGGTAACCGCCCAGGCTGACCTTTACTCTCTTGGTGCCATGCTGTACGAGATGGTGACGGGTAGACCTCCCTTTGTCGGTGACAACTCGGTTAGTATCATAGGACAGCATATTAACACCCCACCCGTATCACCGACCTGGCACCGGGCTGATTTGCCTCCTGCGTTAGAAACACTGATACTTCAGCTCCTGGAGAAAGACCCTTCCAAGCGTCCTTCATCGGCTTCTGATGTCCTGCAGGCTTTGGAGTCTATTGATACTAGTAAGGTAAGTAAAGACGCATCGAGAGAAGCATCGACAATATCAGAAAATCCTCTGTACCGAAGAGTATTCGTGGGCAGAGAACCGGAGTTGAAGCAACTCCAGAGTGCCTTTGATGGTGCTGTCTCGGGACAGGGTGCTTTGATGATGGTAGTGGGAGAACCGGGTATCGGAAAGACGGCTGTCTGTGAACAGTTATCGACCTATGTAACATTAAGGGGTGGGAGGACTCTTGTAGGGCATTGTTATGAAGAAGGGTCTTTATCCCTGCCTTATCTGGCTTTTGTGGAAGCCATGCGTTCTTATGTACTCAGCCGTGAAGTCAAAGACCTGCGTGAAGAACTGGGCACGGGTGCGGCTGATGTTGCCCGTATAGTCTCCGAAATCAGAGAGAAGCTCAAGGTTAAACCCAGACTAAAGGGAGACTCGGAGGAAGAGAGATACAGGCTCATGCAGGCGGTTACCGGTTTCCTATGTAACGCTGCCAGTGTCCAGCCTTTACATATAGTCCTCGAAGACCTGCATGATTCCGACAAGGGTACCCTGGATATGCTGATCCACGTCTCACGGAATCTGTCTGGTGCAAGGCTGTTGATTGTCGGGACATACCGTGACGTTGAAGTAGACCGCAATCATCCGTTGTCGGCTGCTTTAGCTGAGTTACGCCGTGTTTCCACCTACGGTCGCGTCCTCCTGCGCGGACTCAATGCCGACGAAGTCAGGCGTATGCTGGAGAGCATTACTCAGGAGGAAATACCGTGGAGCCTGGCCGAGGCGGTGCACCGCCAGACGGAAGGTAATCCCCTCTTCGTGCAGGAGGTGGTGCGTTATCTCGTCGAGGAAGGACACCTCATCCAGAAAGAGGGACGCTCTGCTAAAGATACCCCGCTGGAAATGAATATCCCGGAGGGACTGCGGGACGTTATCGGCAAACGTCTGTCACTCATCAGCAAGGAGTGTAACCAGCTTCTTTCCGTAGCCGCCGTCATCGGGCGTGATTTCCGCCTTGAGGTCCTGAAAAAAGTGTCGGGACTTTCCGAGGAGGAGCTTTTCAGTGCCCTTGAAGAAGCCAAGAAGGCGGCGGTGGTTGAGGAGCGCGCCGGGGTTGGGGCGGCGGTAACTTACCGCTTTGCCCATGCCTTCTTCCGCCAGACGCTTTACGAGGAGACGATTGCTCCCCGACGCATACGATTGCACCAGCAGGTGGCGAGGGCACTGGAGGAGATATATGCCAGCCGTCTCGAGGAGCATGCGGTGGAGCTTGCTGAGCACTTCTCTCACTCTTCCGACGCGGCTGACCTGGAGAAAGCAGTGGAATACGGTGAGATGGCAGCCAAACGGGCTTCTGACGTTTACGCCTACGGCGAAGCGGTAAGGATACTGGAACAGGCACTCAAAGTGCAGGAAATCCTTGACCCGGATGATAAAGAAAAGCAATGCGACATTCTCCTGATACTGGGCGAGACAATGAATCTTGCCGGTGAGTCTCGGCGGGCTCTAGATATTGCCTTACCAGAGGCTTTTTCGCTGGCTGAAGATATTGTTGACAAAGAACGTGCCTCGCAGGTTTGCATACTTGCGATGATGGCCTTGATATATCATCATGGCGGCGGGATTCTTTCATTCAGTACTCCTGAAGCTTCACAGTGGGTGGAGAGAGCTAACCACTACGCCGGGCAGGACACAATCGCCCGCGCCTGGACTGACGCGTCAATGGGAGAAATGAAAGTCGCTGCTGGGCAATATTCAGGACAGCCAGCATTAGTGAACGAAGGAGTTCATCTAGTTGACAAAGCCCTTAAGCTGGCACGCCGCCTTGAGGATGCCGAAGCATTCTGTCACGTTGCCGCTGCATGGCTCCTTCATGTAAGGTTACCACAACGGGCTGATGAACGATTGCAGGTAGTCGTAGAATTAGAAGAACGCTTGAAATCCGGTGTCACGCTTAGCACGTTTGTACTGGCTCAACATGAAATAATTGATACTCTACTCGAGTTCGGCCGGCGACAGGAGGCCGAAGAGCATATCAATAAACTCAAGAAAACCGCGGAACTCAGCGAACAAGCTAATTTAGTCATTATTTGTATGTTGGTAGATGCTTTTCACGCATTTCAGGAGGGACGCCTTGAGGATGCTGTAGAAATAGGTCAACGTTGCGGAGTACTTGGCCAACAGCTTGGCATCCCTGAATTCGGCGCTGTTTGGGGAATCATTTGTAGCTGGCAACCCAGGCTACTTCTCGGCTTAAGCGCCGAAGTCCTTTCACAGATAAAAAGTTTTCCATCCATTTATCTAGCCTCTTATCTGGCAGAGCTAGGGCGGAATGCCGAAGTTGAACAAATTTTGGAACAATGGGTCGTGGCACGTCCCGGTGTCGGTTCTAGCGAGGATATGTTCAATTATTTGCATGATATTTTACTGTTAGGTGCAGCAGTAACCATAAAGCACCAAAAAGCCGCTGAACTGTTGCTGAACCGATTTTCCAATTGCAGACTTCACATTTCCGGGATATTGTATCCGGCATGCGTACCACGTCTTCTTGGAGCAGCGGCTGCCATCGTTGACAGGCATGAAGAAGCCCGTAAATACTACCAGGAGGCAATCAAGGTCTGCACGGAGATGCCCTTCCGCCCTGAGCTTGCCCTCAGTAAACTCCAACTCGCAGAGTTACTCCTTGAGCACTATCCAGATGAGAAAAAGGAAGCCCTGGAAAACCTGGACTTCGCCATCAAAGAGTTCCGCGAAATGAAGATGCAGCCATCGCTGGAGAGGGCGCTGAGGCACAAGGATATATTGAAGGCCTGAAAACCTGCCCATTGGGCTCATGCCCTAAGGAGCGCGTTGCCCCTCTTAAAAGGTTCTCCAATTTCCTTTTATCAAGTACGATTTATTCTCTACCTATTGAGAGACCCATAAAAAGGTTCGGTCAATTTCATGCTTGATGGCTAGGCATATAATTATGAGGTAAAAAAGGAAGCTATTTTTCAATTAAGTCTGAGTCCCAGTCCACTTCAGTATCACCCATTGTGGGCTCATCAACATGATAGACTTTTGAACCACCGCTAAGGTCACTGATAGCAAAGATGAATTGCAGGGAAGACACTTCTTAGAAATTATTGATCCAGCAGAACGGGGAATGGTGAATGATGATGTTGCAGAGATTATGGAAAAGGGAAATCTCGAATGTCGAGAGTATACTATAATCTCCAAGCAGGGTAAGAAGTGTCCTATACAGGTTAGTACGTCACTTGTTAAGGACGCAGACAGAAAGCCGATGGGAATGATACGCGTCGGAAGAGAACTTAGTAAACCCTAATATAATCTTATTGGGGATTTAACTTAAGGTGGTTCTTTTTTTATACTACCTGATCATTTTCAGTGGTGAAAATTACGTTAGCAAAATATTGGCAGGTTCTGAGGATTTAGATAGTAGACCGTGCATGTCAAAAGGTAGAACTAAAACCTTCTCTCAGACTTTTGCGCTAGTTCACTAAAGTTCGAGTCCCCACAGCTGGGGGATGTGCTCTTTTTGTTAACTTTCTGTGCTAAAAGTGTTCAGCATGAATTTGTTAATCACGTTTACCTAGAAGTTTCTTGGTGGCAGAGATGAGTTCTGGGAAATTGAGCAAGCCACAGGCCTCAGTGTTTTTTCCGCATTGGTCTGCTATAATCATGGCTAGGTCAGGCGCGACTTGGTTTCAAGTCGCCGTATTAAAGAGTATGAATCATGAGCACGCCTTTAAAGTTATCTTTAGAGTTGGAGTCAGCCCAGCACTTGATGCAGTGGATATCTCGCGAAAATCTTTCACCTGTCGAAAAGCCGGATATCACTCAACCATCAAGGCCTGGGGGGCGCCCTGATTTCGTCTTCGAGGACTCAAAGAGCCGCAGGTTCACCATAGAAGTTACCCGGCTCCTCAACCCA
>CAYVPT010000084.1:0-8899 GCA_964453865.1 uncultured Dehalococcoidaceae bacterium | reverse complement strand
GCGACGCCTACAAGTCCCGCGAGCCTACCCAGACCCAGCAGCGGGAGTTCGCCCGGCGCGTTAACCGCCTGGCCACCGCCGGAATCCCCGTATTCCTCCTCATCGGCAACCATGACCTGCCCAATGCCATCGGCCGCGCTACCGCCACGGAAATTTTCGACACTCTGGCCGTGAAAAACGTCTATGTGGCCAGCCGACCCGATATCTATGAAATCCCCACCGCCTCCGGTACGGTACAGGTCGTCGCTATTCCCTGGTTGAGACGCAGCGCCCTGCTGAGTCGGGAAGAATCTAAAAACCTCAACATCGAACAGGTCAACCGGAAGATTCAGGAAGCCATTACCCGGACTATCGCCGGTAAAGCTGCCGAGCTCGACCCAGCGATGCCGGCTGTACTGGCGGCCCATGTCCTGGTGGGCGATGCCCGGGTAGGCAGAGGCTCGGAAAGCATGATGTCCATCGGGCAGGAACCGGCCGTCCTGCTCAGCAATATCGCCCTGCCCGCTTTCGATTATATCGCCCTGGGGCACATCCACAAACACCAGGTACTCTCGGAGAATCCCCCGGTGGTCTATGCCGGCAGCCTGGAGCGCGTTGACTTCGGCGAGGAGAACGACGATAAAGGCTTTTACGTGGTAGACATCACTCCCGGGGGAAAGGATGAACGACGAGTTTCCTTTGAGTTCCACCCCGTTAACGCCCGGCGTTTTCTCACCATCGACGTCGCCCTCGAAGAAGATGAGGTCGACCCCACCTCGACTGTCCTGGCGGCTGTGGCCGGTCAACAGGATAAAATCAGCGATGCCATCGTGCGACTGAACGTAAGACTGCCGTCAACACTGGAAGGACGGCTTAACCACAACGAAATCCGTGACGCCCTCAGAGAAGCCCAGTACGCTACCGTCACCCGTGATATTCAGCGGGATACACGCCTGAGACTGGGCGATCGCTCCGCCGAAGAACTCACTCCCCTCGATGCCCTGAAAGCCTGGCTGGAATCGCAGCAGGTTTCCCCGGAACGCCAGAAAATCCTGCTTGAGTACGGGGAGAAGCTGATAAAAGGAGGAGAGGAGTAATCCCCCATTTGTGGGATTGATATAGTCCCTTCGGGATGATATGCTCAACTAAACAACCAGTGACAGGAGGCCAATACAATGAAACCGGGATATTTACTTCTAATATTACTAATATCAGCTCTTTTATTACCAGCATCAGGATGTCAGTCTGAAAAATATGAGGCTATCGAGCTCGTACCGGCGAAAAGTAATCTCATAGCCGGTATCCAGATAAGTAATATCATTGACGATAAGGATATTAGAGACACTTACGATAAAATGGAAAAAGAAGCCGACCAGCCACAGACTTTTAATGAAGCTATGGACGAGCTGTTGAAAGAATCCGGTATAGATATTAACGATTTTTCTCATGCATTGATATTTGGTGACATTAGCGATATAGAACAAACCGAGTATATAGGTATTATTGCCGAGGGGACTTTCAACGAAAGCGAATTTATGAAGAACGTTGAAGAGAAATCCGGGGAGAAATTCACCACAAGTGACTATAAAGGCCACAAATTATACACCGGTAAAGGTGAAGACTTTTCAATCACTTTCTTAAACGACAAAATGCTCCTGGGCGGCGGCACTATGGCCGTTAAAGATAGTATCGATGTCAGTACGGGTGACGGCAACCCTGTTGAAGGCCAACTTCTCGATACCTATAATCGATACGGCAATGCCCTGATTTCGCTGGCCATGGAAGTCCCGGCAGACGCTGAGGATATATTTACCGATGAACCCATGATGAGTGAAATGCCCATATCCATGGACGCTTTCAGCAGCATAGATGTAGTCGGCTTCTCCCTTAACAAAGAGAAGGAGACTCTGGATAGCCTCATTGAATTCCATTTCCTTGAGGCGGAATCCGTACAGGATGCCTATGATGCGATAAGCGGAATGATAAGCTTGTTTAAAGGCATGATGGAAGAGCCGGATTTGAAGGAATTAATGGGAAACATAGAGGTATCTACTTCCAATTCTTGGCTGACAATAGCCTTTGAAATTGAGCTGTCCCGGATAGATGAGATGATGGAAACATTCGGAGAATAAAAACCGGTGACCGGCCTTTAAGCCTGCTACAAGACCTGTGTCTCGCCCTGATAGTTGTCCTTGGCGTCATATATAAAGAACGCGGTAACTATCGCCACTGCCGTAACACCCACGGCCGCCCAGGTGAACATTGTATCAAAACCGAACCTCTCGAGGAGATAACCTCCGGGCAGCACGAATATCGCTCCGGTATACTGCATCGTGGAGTAGTAAACACCAAAAATCTTGGAGCGGTGTTTACCCGGTGCCTGGCTCATGATGAATACCTCGGTCACCGGCATCCGCATGGCCATAATAAGGCCCTGGAAAAACAGCACGACGTAAAGGCTGGGACCCAGCTCGACCAGTTTAAAAGTATAAATCATTACACCGGACAGGATACCCGTGGCGATAATCACCTTGATACTGCCGATTTTATCAGAGATATAGCCGCCAACCGGCCCGGCCCAGAGCCCCGAGGAAAATACGACAGACATCAACCCACCGGCCGTCGCGTTTGATGCCCCCAGTTCATCCGTCATATAGAGAGTAAGGAAAGGCAGAATCGACATACCGATGCCTCCCCCGATTACCATCATTGTTAAAAAGGCAATCAGCCGCCGCTTGTATCCCGGCTGTGGCGGCTTCTCCTTGATAATTTGCTGCTTTACCTTCTCCACGTGAGCTTTACCGCCATGACGCGACAGGTAAATATAAAAAATCAGGCCGAAGAGTACCGTGGGTGCGGCCAGGATAAGATATGAATACCGCCACCCGCTCGCCTCTCCGAAAGCGCTGATAATAGCGGCGGCAATAATCGGCGTTACGAAGAATGCGGAATTACCGCCGACAAGGTGAAGACCAAGCGCTCGGCCGCGCTGTTGCGCGTCGACGGATGCTGAAATAAGCGGTGTCGCCGCCGGGTGATATCCCCCGGACAAAAGCCCCATCACCATCAGGGTGATTATCAACATGACGAAGTTGACGGAAAGCCCGACGAGTACTCCGGCTATAGCCACGCCCAGGGTGCCTATCATGATGAGTGCAACCGGCCCGAAGCGGTCGGCAATCCAGCCGGCCGGCAGTTGCCCCGTGGCGCTGGCGAGAGAGAAAGCCATGGGTATCGTCGAAGCCTTGGTGTACGTCGTTATCTTGAAATAATCACGCATGGCGGGAAACAGCGGCTGCTGTAACGCCATCAAGAAGTGATGCGCCGCATGCGCGATAATGAAAAACGGCAGCGATGTCAGAAAAAAAGAACGTGGTTTACGTCGTGGTTCGGTAATTTCCTCGTCCTTTCAAAATAGCCACCTATAACGGATGGCTTTACTTTTATACTCTATAGAATGACTGTAAATATAATGGCTTTTTGTCTCTAATAACCGGGAAAGTGTAAACTGCATCCATTATACACTCTATGCATGTGAAATGACAAACTAAAATTCCTTGACAAATGGATTGTGATATGTTACGATATATCGTAATGATGGTAAAGGAGAACAGGCGCTATGTTTCACCGACCCTTTTTCCCTTTCGAACGGCACTCACGCATTTTTGAGAAAGGCGATCTTAAATACGTCATTCTGAATCTCCTGAAAGACAAACCGAGTCACGGCTATGAAATTATCCGGGCGATGGAGGACTACTTCCACGGTTTTTATACGCCCAGTGCCGGCAGCGTTTATCCCACACTCCAGATGCTCGATGACATGGGTTATCTAAATTCTTCGGAACGCGATGGTAAAAAGGTCTACACCATTACCGATGAAGGAAAAAAATTCCTTAACGAACAGAAGGACGTCATTGATAAAATTAAAGGGCAGATGAAGGAATGGTGGCATCCACGTAATGCCGAGGAATTTAACGATACCATCAATGAACTCAGAAATCTAGGTCGACTGGTCGGCCGTAAAGCCCATCACCTCGAGCCGGAGGTATGGGGCCGGATAAAAGAGATTGTCTCGCGCGCCTGCCGCGATATTGAAGAAATCATGGGAAAAGAATAAAAAACAGCCAGCGAAGGGATTCGAACCCCCGACCCGCGCTTTACGAAAGCGCCGCTCTACCACTGAGCTACGCTGGCATGTTTGCCTTTTTTTTCATCCCCACCACCCAGCCACCCTTGGTCATAGCATATCATTATATCCTGCGAGTTGACAAGAAGTCTTTCAGAGCCTGCATACCTTCTAAAAACACCCGGGGCAAATGACGGGCGTGGCATATTTACGCCTTTATCACATCTAATATGCGTGCCAGTTGGCACGAAATTTGACATATTACCTTTACAATAGTATTATTTATCTTTAGAAGTACAGGACGTCAAGGTAACATGCGTAAGACCAGGACGGTACTGATAATAGAAGATGAAATTGATATCCAGAATTTCATCTCCCGCGTTCTAGAGCTTGAAGGCTACCACGTGCTAAAAGCCGATGACGGCAAGATAGGCATGGACCTGCTCCGCGGTAACGATATTGCCCTCGTATTACTGGATTTACGCTTGCCGGGAAGGGACGGATGGTCGGTACTACGCGAGATTAAGCGAAGTCCGGAATTCACCGCCATACCTGTCATCGTCCTGACCGCCATTGCCGAGACAATCCAGCGTAAAAAGACCCTACGCATGGGCGCTACCAGATACCTTATAAAGCCATTAAGCGCGCACAGTCTGAGCCAGACTATCTCCAATGTTCTGCATGAAAAGGCTGAAAAGTACCAGACCGCCAGTTAAGACACTCCCGTGACCGGTAAAAATCCCGGGGACTTATGCCAATTCACAGAAACTATAAAGAACAGCCGCGACCTGTTATTTGCCGCGGGAAATAAAGTCCTTGACTCTACGTTCGAAGATACTTCGCCTCATAAGGACACGGCGTCCGCACTTCTGACACCTGACACCGATATCGGCACCGATTCTCACCACCTGCCAGGTATCGCCGCCGCAGGGATGGGCTTTCTTGAACCGCACCACGTCACCGGGTTTGATTTCCAGGACCATCCCTCAATATCACCCGGCGCTTTTTCCCAGATAATCGTTGATTTTATCCCTCAGTCCTCCGGCGGCCTGTCCGGCGGCCCGGGCAAAGTCCTCACCCTTCGATGCGTAGATAATTTGCCGCGAGGAATTGATAACCGTCCTTTTACACTCTGCATCCACGCCCGCCTTTATCACCACGGATAATTCGCCCCCCTGTGCTCCTACCCCGGGTATCAGGAACGGCATTTCCGGGTACTTTCCCCGTATCAGCTTCAACTCTTCGGGGTAAGTGGCGCCCACCACCAGACCCAGGTTCCCGTATTTATTCCATTCATTGACCTTCTCAGCCACTATTTCGAAGAGCATTCTGTCACCATCGCCGGTCTTGAATGAGAGCGACTGAAAGTCAACGGCTCCCGCGTTGGAAGTACGACAGAGGACAAACACCCCTCGATCGCGGTACTCGATAAAGGGCTCCAGCGAATCGAAGCCCAGGTAAGGATTAACGGTGGCGGCATCGAAGTTATAGTATTCGAAAAGACTCCGGGCATAGGCTTTAGCCGTATTGCCGATATCGTTCCGCTTGGCATCGACTATTATCGGAATATCAGCAGGTACGTAATCCCGCGTTCTTTTCAAGGCATCCAGCCCTTCGCCGCCCAGGGCTTCATAGAAAGCGATATTAGGCTTGTAAGCACAGATCAGATTTACCGTAGCATCAATGATGGCTTTATTGAATTCATAGACGCCAACACCTTCCGGCATCATCGCCGGGTCCGGGTCCAGTCCCACGCAGAGCAGGCTCCGGTTTTTCTCGATGGCCCTGGCCAGCTTTTCCAGGAAGTTCATCTTTTTGCAGTAAATTCCTCTTTTACCTGTATACTGAAAACTGACGATGTAAACCTAAAGAATCGCCTGTCCCCACGGTAACCTAGGTGGAAGCTTCCTCATACTGTGTGCTGATGGCTTCCGGCGGGAGCATATCGGCCAGGATTTTCTCCATTGCCATCGTATGACTGCACACGTCCCACTTGGAGAAGAAAGGGCACGTGCAGCGCCACTTACCGTCTTTATAGCCGGTATCGTAATCACTGTTTTCGCCGTGGAATTTTACCGCCAGCTCGTAGAAGGTAACCCTGCCTTTTTCTTTAGCGTAACGATTGGCTTTTTCTATTTTCCCGATTAAACTCGACTGCATTATCGTTACCTCCCTGACTTAAAGAGCACCCGCTCAGCCGAGCCGGGTGCTCTTATTTTCACCTTCCTGGGGAAACGGATTTCTCCGGTACAACCCATTCATAGCATATAAATTCTACTCTCTTTTTTCTGACAAGTCCAGCCTTCCCGGAGCCCTGCTTATCTCAGCACTCGTAAAAATATTTTTCATTTTTTCCGTATAATTGTCCATATTTGGATGGCAGGCGGCCTCCTTACCTCTCCTTTCTTTGATATCTTTTTACCACCCGAGCCGCCCTTGTATCACTTGCGGCCTGGCCGGCAGGATATAAACCCTCTCCCTTGATGGGAGAGGGCAGGGTGAGGGCGATATTTATTGTCCCCCTTCGGGTATTGGCGTCCCTCCTTCGTAAGGAGGGATAAGAGGGAGAATTACGTATACTCTCCCTTTTACCAGCCATCCCTGAGCCGGTCCAAGTGCCGACACCCTTGTTTTTTACCACCCCCTCTCCTATCATAACAACACCGGCAGGGCTTTTTTGACACCGCCGGATACTGAACTTATAATCAATATAGAGGACATATGAAAAAGAGTCGTATCGGCGTACTGACCGGCGGCGGCGATTGCGCCGGATTGAATCCGGCCCTGAAATGGGTGGTCAAGACCGCTATGGACGAACGTCTTGAGTGGGAAAGAGGCACCCGTTACGAGGTTATGGGCATTCGCGACGGCTGGAAAGGGCTGGTAAATGTCGACCCGTCTACCTGGGATTCCGCCGGGCATATCGTCCCCCTTAACCCGGATGTTGTCCGCACCTGGGATAGATACGGCGGGACCATGCTGGGGACGTCCCGCTTTAGCCCCTTCGACCCTAAAAACGAGTGCTCAAAGCTGGTTATCGAAAATATAGAAAGAATCGGGCTGGATGCCGTTATTGCCATCGGCGGTGATGGCACTCTGGCTATCGCGACCCGGCTGTCAAAGCAAGGCGTTAATGTCATCGGCATCCCGAAGACCATCGATAAAGACCTCCCCGAGACGGACTATACCCTGGGATACGAGACCGCCCTGAACGTTATCGTTGAAGAAGTCGACCGCCTCCGGACCACGGCTGGTTCGCATAAAAGAATGTTTGTCATCGAGACCATGGGCCGGACCGCCGGCTGGCTGGCTCTGGAAGGTGGCGAGGCCTGCGGTGCTTACCTTATCCTTATCCCGGAATGCGATTTCTCCATGGATAGAGTAAACGAGCTGGTCATCGACGGTAGAAGGTCAGGAACGCGGTACGAAATAATCATCGTAGCCGAGGGAGCTAAACCGAAAGGCGGCACCGAGATTGTCAAGAAAGAGGGGACTGACAGCTTCGGACATAAAGCCCTGGGAGGTATCGGCGAGGTTATCGCCCGCGAAATTGAAAAGGGCACTAAACTGGAAACACGCAGCGTGGTCCTGAGTCACTTACAGCGCGGCGGCGCTCCGTGTGCCTATGACCGCAGAATGGGAAGATACTTTGGGATTGCTGCTATCGATTTGGCGGCTAATAACAAATACGGGAATATGGTATGTTTTACCAACGGTAAAATAGGCTATGTCCCCCTGGAAAAAATCTACGGCAAACTTAATCTGGTCGATGTTACCACACAATATGACCCTGACAGATACAACGGAAGGCGGTCGATTCTAAACAATGTCAAGAAAAAAAGCACCCGGTCCTCCGGAAAAAGCCGGCAAAAAAAATAATATCGACTACCTGGTAGAGCTGGCCGTCTTCGGAGACGACTCCCACACCAGGGAAGAGCACTGCCGTATCATCCGAGAGATGGCGGCCGGATACGGTATTTTCCCCGCCAGCATCCAGAGCCTCTACGAGGCTTCCGGCCAGGGACTATATAGTGGCATTACCGTCCCCGCCATCAATATCCGTGGCATCACCTATCATGTCGCCCGGGCGGTCTTCCGCGCCGCCCGGAAAGACGCCGTGGGGGCTTTTATCTTCGAGATTGCCCGTTCGGAGATAGGCTATACTTTGCAGAGCCCCGCGGAGTATGTCGCCTGCATCTTGGCAGCGGCCATCCGGGAAGGATTCAGAGGGCCGGTGTTTATCCAGGGTGACCACTATCAGGTCCGGCGGAAGATGTACCGCGAGGACGCAGATAAAGAATTAAGCGACATCAAGGAGCTGATACGGGAATCTATCGAGGCAGGTTTTTATAACATTGACATCGATGCCTCTACCCTCGTCGATATATCGCAATCAGACCTCGAGGCGCAGCAGAACAAGAACTCGCTCATAACTGCGGAAATGACCCGTTTCATCCGCACCGTCCAGCCGGAAGGCATTACCGTCTCTATCGGCGGTGAAATCGGTGAAATCGGCAAGGGCAACAGCACCCCGGAGGACCTGAGGGCTTTCATGAACGGCTATCTCAGCCTGATAGGCAGTAACGTGAAAGGCATCTCAAAAATCAGCGTGCAGACGGGCACATCACACGGCGGTGTTGTCTTACCGGACGGCTCGATTGCCCGGGTCAGCATCGATTTCGACACCCTTAAAGAACTCTCCAAAATCGCCCGGCAGGAATACGGCATGGGTGGAGCGGTACAGCACGGCGCCTCCACCCTGCCCGATGAAGCCTTCGACATGTTCCCGCAGGT
>CAYVPT010000083.1:0-8955 GCA_964453865.1 uncultured Dehalococcoidaceae bacterium | reverse complement strand
CGCTCGCTTCTCCTTTATCCTGTCGATACCTATCATTACCGGTGCCGGGATCGGTCAACTTATAACACTGGTAAGCAGTGGTGATATGTCGGCGCAAGCTCCCGAATTAACGGTGGGTTTTATTTCGGCGGCTGTTTGTGGTTATGCGGCAATCCGTTTATTCCTGGCTTACTTGCGTAAAAGGCCGCTATATCCCTTTGCCGTTTATTGTGTAGTGGCGGGTACTTTAGCACTGGTGCTTCTCTAAAATGGGGAAAATGGGATAAAGATTACTGAAAAAAGCTTTTCTATTTTCGCCGGTCTTCACCGGGCCTGTCGCTGCCTCTTCTTTCGCCCAGCCGGCGTATCTGAACGACCAGCACGTAGATAGCAAAGAAGAGAATGAGGGCTACGATGGCAATCTCTCCGTATAGTATAAGGTTGTTATTTTCAATAAAGTAAGCCGAACCATCTCTGGCGATTATTAACATCTGGAATAGCCAAGCCAAAGCCAGAGCTATCAACAGCATCTGGCTTACGAGTACGAGTGTCGTTGAGCGCAGTCTCCGGCGCATGGTGGGCTTCTTTTCAGCGACTATAGAATCACTTCGCGACATAATGATACGTGTTATTATAACTGTTCTTCTTCAAGTATGTCACGCTTGCGGTATATCATAACGGCTAAAAAGGCGATAATCAAAATCATAGCGACGCCGATTACTGCCCCGAGGGTCCACCAGCTTACATTCTTCGTTATCGATTCGGGTGTGACTATTACCTTCTCAAGGGGTGTATCCTGGACGAAAATTTCTCTGTCATACAGTTCCACCCGGAAGCTGTATTCCCCAATCTCCCATCCTGCCGAAGGGATGTAATTCAGTTGGCCGGTTTTCCCGTCTGGTTGAAGCTGGCTAAAGGTCAGAAGGGGGATTTGCTCCAGCAACTCGTCGTTGAAAAGCACAGTCAGTATTAATCTGGCATCCGGTATTGCATTGTAAGGGAGGTTCATCTGGTATACTATTTTTGCATAGACAAGCTTATTTGTGGCTTCGTCGTAATTCAGAGCAGTACTGAAATTGGTAACTTCCAGCTGATTGGCAACCTCGGCAACTATTGGCGGGGGTACCGGCTTGACCTCGAAAGAGTCCAGCAAATCCTCGATACTCACGTGATTAAGTCCGTACCTATCCGGAGCCACGTTAAAACTAACCGTTGTGCTCTGGCCGCCATCAAGAGTGACTACTTTTGTTTGCACTGAAATATCATTTATTACCAGCGCCACCTGATAGGTACCTGTTGCTTTACCGTTATTTGTAATTAAGGCGGATATGTAGACATTATCTCCGGGATGCACTGAATCCGGATTTATAGATAAGCCGCTTACTGTGAAAGATGCCGGGGACTCCGGCACAATCACGGAAAACATACTGGCCATATCGCCGATACTCAGCCGGTGTTCCCCGGTGACATCTGAAGATATCAAGAAAGTGACCGCTTCGCTAGCACCGCCGGCAAGGTCGATTGTTTTGGCCTGTACGACTGTGTTATCCAGTATCAATTGCACTTCGCAGGTTCCGTAGTAATTCCCCCGGTTATTGATAACAGCACTGGCAGTTATCGTGCCCCCGGGTATGATTTCCTGCGGAGATATGGAGAAGCCGGCAACTTCAAAGCTGGCGGGTTGTGTTTCTGCAAGTACAGCGTAAAGGGACAGGTGCTCAATTTGCGTGCTAACGGTACAGGTCTCAGGGTCAACAATGCCGCCTAGATTTATCCATTCTTGTGTATCCGGGTCGTATCTGGCTATGTAGAGACTATCGGCACTCATCCCTTCCCGCAAATCATCCGGGTCGTATTTGAAAATCAAGGGTACTGAAGGGTCGAAGGTGACGCCATTGGGCTGGATGTCATAACAGGCGGTGATACCATAGCAATACTCCCCCGCATGAATTTGTTCGTCTGTTTCCCTTATACGAATGTAGCCGGCTTTCCCGCCGCTCTGGGTTTTTACGATAGTGTCTTTAGGTAAAATGAGGGTAACTGCCTCGTCATCGGTTGTACAGAGAACCTCGCTGACAATTTCCCCTTCGTCCGTCGTCATGTTTGTTAGGCTGGTAGTCCCGCTGCTACCGCCCCCACTCCCACCACCACCACTGCCGCCACCACCACCACCCCCAGGAGGGTTTTCGGGAGCAGCCCTCACAATCATGGAAATCCTTTCATAGTCGTACCGATAGTGGTCATCCCTTACTGTGAAACGTATTCCGTAATGAGCCCCGATTTGATCTTCATCAGGAGTCCATGAAAATACCTGGGTGGTACTTTCGAAGCTGGCCCCCACCGGTAAATTGCGGGCCGAATATGTTAACGGATCGTCCTCCGGGTCAGTGGCGGAAACGGTAAATTCCAGGGTTTCTCCCTCGGTAACTGATTTATTACCAATGCTGGCCAGTACCGGGGCATCATTACGCGGGTCGATATCAATGGTAACGGTGGCTATATTTGAATTATCCGTGCCATCATTTGCCCGGTAGGTAAAAGAATCGGTGCCGTTATAATTTGTGTCAGGTTCGTAAACGAAAGACCCGTTACTATTGAGGGTTACCGTACCATGGGATGGATCGCTGATTTTTACAGCCGTTAGCGGGTCCTCGTCCGCATCGGTATCGTTATTCAGGACACCATTCCACGCATAGACAACCAGAGTGTTATCCTCGTTGATGGAATAGTAATCATCTTCCGCTATCGGCGGAGTATTATCACCACCACTGATGTTAATCGTAACGGTAGCTATATTGGAATTATCCTGGCCGTCATAAGCCTGGTAGGTAAAGGAATCGGTGCCGGTATAGCCGGAATCGGGATTATAAATGAAAGAACCATCGCTGTTGAGGTTTGCCGTGCCGTGGGAGGGATTGCTGATTTGAACAGCTGTCAGCGTGTCCTCGTCCGCATCGGTATCGTTATTCAGGACACCCGGCGCGGCGACGTTCAGATTGGTATCCTCGCTGGTAGAATAGGAATCATTCACCGCCACCGGCGGGGTATTACCCCCGTTGATAGTGATGGTGACCGTAGCTGTATTGGAGTTTTGTGTGCCGTCATTAGCCTGGTAGGTAAAGGAATCGGTGCCGGTATAGCCGGAAGCGGGATTATAAACCAGAGAACCGTTACTATTAAGGGTCACCGTGCCGTGGGAGGGATTGCTGACTTTAATAGCCGTCAGCGGGTCCTCGTCCGCATCGGTATCGTTACTCAGCACACCCGGCGCGGCGACATTCAGAGTAATATCCTCGTCGGTAGAATAGCTGTCATTCACCGCCACCGGCGGATTATTTGAAGGCCCCGACGAACCGGACTCCCACGCTCCCATATCCGGAGCATTGCCTTCGTAGGGCCAGGGGGAATCGGCGTCGTTAAAGCCGGGCAGGATAACACCGGCATCTATACATATAGAACCTGCCTGTAGTGTTAAATCACCGCCGGAAGGGTCTGTATACCCGGCATCGGGTGTCGATACTCCATTAAGCTCAAAGCCCGTGGCTGACTGGAACGCTCCAATATTGGAGTAATGGGCACCGTCCCATTCAATAAATCTGGAAGTGTCTGAAGTGTACATGAAGTCGTTATCAAAGTCCATATCATCCGGGACCAGACTTGAAGTGAACTCATAAACGTACCTGCCGGCACGCACGATATTATTACGAGATACGACATTGCCCAGGCCGGGGTTGGTCATCTGAGGGCCGCCGTAAGTGTCGGAGTAAAAGCTGTTGTGGTATACATAAATACGACCGTACGAGCCGTCGCCGAGTTTAAGCATTCCGGAACCGACTATAGTATTCCGGAATATATATATCGGTCCTTTCGTTGCCGGGCAAGCCCCAATTCCTATCAAGGCATCTTTTACATAGTTTCCCCAGATCCTTCCATTAACTGCGCCACCTTCCAGCTGAATACCATCGTCTCTATCCCAGTCTCCTGTTTTTTCTTCACTGTAAATTATGGTGTTGTCGTAAATATCCGTGTTGTACATGTAGCCTAATTCATTTTCGGGGCCGCCACCCATACCGTCCCACATCGTATAAGGCGCAGTGCCGGTGATATCATTACCGTATATTATATTTCCCGTGCCCCCTCTCCACCAATACACGGCGTGGCCAGAGTCTCTATCTATATAGACGGTATTATTTCTGAAGATATTGTAAGAAGAACCGCTTCGTATCATAAAAGCGGAGATTGCCTGAGGATTCGTAAAATAGTTATCTTCTATTATACAATAGTCGCCTCCGTCACATTTGAGTGTTGCGCCTTCGTAATTGTAAGCATCATTGGTAAAATTGAATCCCTTTATTCGTATATAGTTACCGGTTAGAACAAAAACGTCATATAGGGTATTATTCCCATCGATAGTAACGCTCTCCCCTGAATACGGCATAAAGGTAATATAATTGGATGAAGTCCCCGATCTGCTAAAGCTGATTGACGATGTGACTGTGTAAGTACCTGCTCTTACCAGCACGGTATCGCCGGGATTAACGACACTGGCGGCTTTTTGTATGGTTTTCCAGGGATTTCCCTGAGTGCCGTCTCCGGACGTATCGCTTCCCGTCGTAGCGACATAGAGGTAATTGGTACCAATCACCGGATTGTCGTCCCGGGTGGTTTTCGTGCCGGTTACCGGATTGGTGCCGCTAACGCCATTGGTATCAGAAAAGGTTACTCTTACTTCGTAAGGGGTATCGGCATTCAGCCAGAAGATGCTACCGCGGTATTCCCGATCGTTCCTGTCGGCATACATTTCGGGAGCTGTTTTCCAAGATCCGCCGGACGACCGGTACTGTAATACGGCGCTGTTATTTTGGTTGTTGTCTCCGCTATAGCTGACGGCAACACCGATACACTTGATGGTGGCTTCCAGAGAAATAGCGCCTGTGGTGGTCTCATCACCAGATGCCGCCAGGGCTTGTACAGGCAAAAGGGTAGATAAAAGAATGAAGGCAACAAATGCAATTCCAGCAATATTACGAAGTCTCATTACACTCAAGTCCTTTCCAGACCATGGGAAGACGTGAATACTATTCATATATTACAATAATATTAATGTCTAGCTCATTGGTCAATAGTCTTTTGGTAATGGGAAGTGCGGTAGCCCTGTACTAGTAACATTCTCCTCCAGAATTGTTAAAAACTTGTTAACAACTGTCGCTATTGTTGATTGGAATCTGCTACTTTTTTATTTCTCCCTCCTCCATCTTTTTTTAATTATAACAGAAACGCATGGTTTTACAATATTCGCCCGGCTATGTGGCATGTTCCATTTTGGTTAAAAATGCCATTATTCCAGCGGATACGTCCTGGGGGATATTTGTAAGACGAGGGGGAGATACTAGTAAAACGTTTGAGGATAAGGAAAAAATAAAGATGTGACTGAAAAACGAAATCTATTTTATGACTTTGATAATGCGTTTTAAATTATCAACGAATGGTTTCCAGACACCCAGCAAATGGCACAAATTTTCAGCAAGCGTGCCATCATCCATAACATCGGTTCGCGGGAATAAATAACAATCACTGTTTATGTCGCCGAGTTTGCTCTCTGTAGTTGCGGCTAATGCATAACCGTGCTTTTCCAGGAATTGTTTTTCTCTACCGTCAAAAGCACCGCTGGGGTAAGCAAAGACCTTGACCGGTTTTTTATACCATTCTTCCAGTTTGCTTTTCGATTCTCCCAGCTCATAGTCGATTTCCTCATCGGTACAATTGGCCAGTACCGGATGCGAGACCGTATGCGAACCTAAAATCACCTGCGGGATGGCGGATATCTGCTCGATGTCTTCAATAGTCAATGCTTCTCTTCGGGAAGGATGTTTGGAAGTAAACTGAGAGATCGATGCAAGGATTTGCCTCCTTTTCTTTTCAGGAAGCTTCCGGATTTTATATGTTTTATTATATTCGGCAGGTAAATGACGGGCGTGCCTCTTGACGTTTTCCCACCAGAACGTGCCGGTTTCTACCGCTTCGGTACAGACGAAAATAGTAATCGGTACATTAAACTCTACCGCCACAGGTATCACGTTATCGATATTCTGTTGCCACCCGTCATCCAGAGATAGCCATACAGCTCCCCGCGGGCAGGGGTTTTTCTTATCCAGTATGTCCTTTAATCGGTCGCTGGAAATGAATGAGTAGCCGTTTTTCTTCAGCCAGATTATTAATTTTCTGAAAAGCCTTTTATTCGGATTGTGTAAATAGACCGGTGTAATTACGCCTTCCCGTTGCGACTTTCTTTTCGCTCTGCTGACGTAGCCCGATAGAATCAGCGCCATTGCCAGAATCCAGCATACCACCGCCCGGGACGTTCTTTTTACCGCTTTCCTGGTCATATACCTGGTAACTAATCCTTTCTCCGGTTTTCGACGGGACATATCGTGTATTTTACTGATTGATTACCTTTTTCTCGAGAATATTTTTTTTAGTCCGAGAAAGGCAATATTAAAGAAATAGGTAAAGAAGGGAAGCGGGTCACTCCAGATAAAGGTGGCCGAAACCTTTTTACCTTGCCACGATTTGAGTATTTCCTTAATACCGAGTTTGCCTGCCTTCATTTGCTTGAGACAGGATAAAATATCGTAGACTTCATCGATCCATATTATTCCGTTTTGGGCAGTGACCGAATCTCCCGGGTGTTTCCCGATTGTATCAAGATAAGCCGTGTAGGTAATATCGGCTCCACAGGCGGCTGGCAGTGAGTTCAGTACTATTGACCGGGCATTTATCTCCAGCATTTTATATTCCCCGTCCCTCGGGTCTTTTTTAAACTCAGGTTCGGCAATTCCATAGTATTGTATTGCCTTGAGTATCTTGATTGATAGAGCAATCGGGCCTGACCTCCAGTTGCTTTTCCATAACGAACCAATCCCAAAATCAGGCGGATATTGCCTTATTTTATCGTACCCGCAAATCAGCAGAGGCTCCGATTTCCTGTTTAAATAGGTTGAAAGCGAATACAGCTCATTCCCGGGTATAATGTCCTGTATAAAGACATCTATATTCTTATTTTTTAGTTTACCGATGGCAAAATCCAGTTCCTCATGGGAGTTTATTACCAGACATTTTGAGTTGAATTCAGCCCCAAAGAGATGCACGTAAGCGGGTTTGATGATATAAGGGAAGGGAATCTCCCGGCCAATTGAACTGAACTCCGTAACATCGTTGGCGAAATACGTTTTGGGGTGAGGGGCCGATATCCGGTCGAGCCATTGATAAAAGAGTTTCTTGTTCACGAACTTCTCGACTATTTCAAAGGGCGGTACCGGCATGAGATAAAACTGCTCGAGGTCTTTTTTGTATTTTGAAAGGGCCAGGACTTCGACATCGCGGGTAGGAATGATGACATATTTTTCATCATTTCGTTTACCTTGTTGTAATAAAAAATCGATGAATTTATCTTCGGATTCGCTCGGGTTCGGATATGTTATCTTTTTACTGACATACCGTGAATACCGTACAATGTCTCGTTTCTCCGAACTAAGCAGTAATATCGGTACGCCCCGTTTTCCCAGGCTCCTGACAACTCCCAGATTATTAACCCCGTTTACCCCACCCGTCACGATAACGCCGGTTGAATGGCGGGTTTCCAGAGTATTCCTCAACGCCTTCTCCTCAGTATGAGAAAGATGTTGAATCCAGATATGACAGCAAAGTGTAAAGTCTGCACCGGCTCCTTTCGACCTTTACTTCATGCATTTTACTTAAATCCTTCCTCCCAGCAAGCTTACGATGGGCACGTATGGGACAATTTTCATTTCGATGAATCGCGAGAATCGTTCCGTGATTTTACCCGTCATTCTTACTAACGCAAACTTGCTATCGAAAGTCCGCCCTTGATATGGCTTAAAGTCGTACCCTCGATAAGATACTATAGTAAATCCGGCTCTCTTTAGTCCTCTTATAAACCAGAGAGGGAAAATTATTTTTGGCGGGGGTGCAACGCGACGCCGCAACAGTTTCCTTAAGAGCGTGGTGTGTGATGCCCGGCTAAAGAAGTCGACGACAAGTACTCCGTCCGGTTTCAGTATTCTGTGGAATTCTTTGAATACTTCTTCTACTTTGTTTAATGACTCACAGTATACCATAACACCGCTAACGGGAATCCGGTTAAAAGAATTATCTCCAAATGGTAAATCTGTTACAGTTCCTTGAAGGAAATGCGTTCTTCCTTCTCCCTCTATTCGCGTAATCGCTCGCTTTAGCATGCTTTCTGATATGTCCATTCCGACATATTCAATGCTGATTCCCGGGAATAGCTGTAGTGCGTGCAGGTATAAGTTTCCGGTTCCACAACCGGCATCAAGAAACAAGCCGGAACAGCCATCGAAGGCAAATCCCGAAACTTCAATCTCGAACTGGGTCAGTATCTTGAGGCCATAACCTGGCGTATCATCCGGCAGGTCTCTCGAATACTTCAGGTTGACTTCAACGCCTCGTTTCTGCAAGTTATCCCAATATTCTCTTACTCGTTTCTGGTTAGTTCTGGTCATTGTATCCCCTAAATCCTGCGCCTACCTTGTTTTCGTGCCTTAGTGTTGCTATTATCGCGATACTATAGTCACCCGTACACATAAGCCTTCCAGGTAAATTGCCGAAGTAATCCAGCGTGCCGCGTATCATAATCGGCTAGCTTTTTCGTATCCCCTTGGCTTGAATTATCCGTTCGTATAATTGCTCGTATTCATGCACCATGTGCTCCAGGCTGAAACGTGTCAGCACCGTTTCTCGGGCGCTTTGCCCTATCTGGCGTGACCACTCCGGCTGCCTGAGATAATCAAGGACAGCCTCTGCCAGGGCCTGCGGGTTTTTTACGGGTACCATCCGCCCGTTTTTACCGTCTGCCACCAGCTCCCGGTTCCCCCCCACATCCGTAACGACGATAGGCTTGCCCAAGGCCATGGCTTCCAGGGCGGCGTTTGAGCA
>CAYVPT010000082.1:0-8979 GCA_964453865.1 uncultured Dehalococcoidaceae bacterium | reverse complement strand
CCGTAATTTCCCTGGTGGCCGTCGCTATAGCACCCTCCGTATCCGTAAACTTCAGTGTAATAGTGTAGTTTCCGGGGTTTTCGTAAACATGAGTCGCCATCGGGCCATCAACGGTGACAGGGGTGGCATCTCCCCAATCCCATGTGGTGCCGGCCCATTCAGGTAATGCCGGATAATGATAACCTGTTTTGTCGTCGAAGAATCGAGTTTCGTCATTCCAAACTTTAACAGCATCTCCCGCCCTTACCCTGTCTGACAATACCGCGATGCTTACCTGGGGAGGTTTATTGGGACGAGTCTTACTGATGTTATCGTAGAAGAGGAATCCTTCTGGTGTACGGTCGATGTTTTCCAGAATTTCAATATGCGCGGCATAAGCACGCTCTATTTGATCCAGTGTAATTTTATCTGGGGTATCCAGCATGGAATGATAATACAGGGGTATACTTGCCACGTTGACCCAGGGGCTTGTTATCGGCGCCATGCCCCACTGCGGTCCACCGCCGAACGACCTAAAACGATTCTGGGTACAAATAAATCCGTACTTGTCCATAGTAAACGCGGCAAGTCTGGTATAGGTATAATTGTTAGATATAATATAAAATTCACAGGTCTCGCCTTCGACCGGTACGATTTTGCCTTTGGTTTCATCATATACGTACCTTATGCCACCTACCGCATGGTCTATGTCCCATACTATTGCCTTTGTCAGTTGCTCCTTATGGGCTTCAGCAAACTGGTAGTGGCCCGAGTTGAGGTCGAAATCATGCCCGAGGCACCAGGCAAAGAGCATATCACGGCCCCTTGACTCCGTCGGCTTCGAAGCAAAGTATTCTGCTAACTTTATCATTAAGGCTACACTGCCATTATTATCAACAGCGCCAGTAAAATGACCGGTGTCATAGTGGGTACCCGCCAGAATGACTTCATTAGCACTACCCCTCCCCGGCAATTCATAGACCACATTATAAGCATCATACACTTTATGTGGCACGTCTAATTTCATCTTAACTATGTGAGGTGTACCGGAAACAGCCAGCGCTCTCAAGTAATCACCCCCGCTCTTGCTGAAACAAAAAACTGGAATCGGGAAGATATGAGTCGGTGTTCCCTCACCCTTTTGCTGTTGCGGACTATCCACTAGCATGTTGGCTCGAAATACGGCAACAGCCCCTTCGTTTTTAGCAGTAACGGTGGCATCTGCGCCGGTTGATCTGAAGCCCCGCATGAATTTTTCGTCTATCAAAGCAATCTTACCGGCAACATCAGTAAGTTTAAAATACGATGCGGACCCGTCTCCTAAATATGCCAGTTCACCTGTAATGCCTTCCGGAGGCGTCCCTGCAGTCCATTGCAGAGGGACGCATAATTCGGACATTAAGATTTCTTTGTCCTTAACTTCAACCATCACTTCGTATTTTTCGGGGAATGGGCTATTTACTTTAATTGGTTCTAATCTGGCGTCTTTTAAACCAGCAGCATGGAGTTTGCCAAGGATATAGTTTGCCGCCGCGTCTGCTTTCTCACCGGGGCGTATCCCGGAATGAAGACCGTACCCAGCGATGTCGCAAAGATTCTGGATCATTCCCATTATCTCTTCCGAGATGGCGGATATACCAGAAATTTTCCTTTTCACCATTTACTCCTTTCTCCTATACCAGGGCTTACCCAACCAGTCAAGTTTGCTCCCCCGGGCCGCCGCCTATTACCGCTACACCAGGCTCTCGTAATACCTTGGTTTCCCTGGTAAGTTCCCAAATCGTTTAGTTGATGGTCCTTATTGTATAATTTCACCCTCATTGGAAAACTAAAACACATTCCCGGTATTTCGAATTTTACATGAAAATTATCCATCAAGGCAAAGTTACCGACTTTTTATATGATATTTATGCACATGATGCGGTAATTCGCTTTATGCGGAGCTAGTTCGCCGAGGTTGTGATAACCATAACGGATTTTGCGGTTGATAATCCATCGCTCTGATACGATGTTACTCGTAACGTGTAGGACCCGGCTGACACGCTAGCATTCGTAATCCTAAGTTGAGCGTCTCCGGCTCCGATAGCTTTCAGTTGAACGATAGTATGTACTCCGAAAGGCGTCGGTCGCGCGGCAGCCCCTGGGAGAATGGATATATCGAATCCATTAATAGCAAGCTAAGGGATGAGCTTCTTAATCGGGAGGTCTTCACTTCCCTTGAGGAGGCTAAGGTCTTGATAGAGCAATGGCGAAGGGGATATAATCAAATACGTTCGCATAGTGCCAGAAATTAACACCCACCATCTCCCGAGGCCATTCTACCTATGGTGACTACTTAGCAAAAAAATGAGGGACATGACCTTGAGTTACGAAACGGTTACAACCGATATTTTAATTATCGGCGGAGGTGGGGCGGCTGCTATGGCTGCCCTTCCGCCCCGGCTCAGCGGGGCTAGAGTCGTGCTTATCAGCAAAGAAAATTCAATGGTCGGGGGGGCGACGATTACGGCCGCGGGAGGCACCTGCGTCGTCTGGAGTCCCGGGGACACCCCTGACATTTTCTATACGGACATTATGCGGGGCGGCGGCGACCTCAACAACCCGAAACTGGTCAGGATATTAGCTGAAAGGTCGACAAAAGGGTTGTTGAAACTTGAGGACTACGGGTTTCTCCTTGACAGGCGTGGATTGGGTATCAACAAAGGGGAAGGCCATTCATGGCCTCGCGGGTACCTCGACAGGCGCGAGGCGGTCGGCTTCTGCCACGGTCTGAACAAGGCGCTTATCAAAAGCGGAGTCGAATTTTATCCGGAAGTTGTGGCGTACAAGATACTTTCCAACCAGGGAAGGGCGGTGGGAGTGGTAGGATATAGTCTGGCGACGGGCAATTTTATCGTATTCAACGCCAAGGCCATTATCCTGGCGACCGGTGGACTGGGCGCCCTATACAGGACCTCGACCAATCCTAAGACGCTTACCGGCGACGGCTACGCCATGGCATGGGACGCCGGGGCGGATATGGTGGACATGGAAATGGTCCAGTTCCTGCCCCTCGCGTTCCCTTATCCCAAGTCACGAGAGGGACTGAACATCGGGATATGTTCCCTGTTCGGTCCGGGGGTCAGGCTTTTCAACGGCCGCGGCGAAAGGTACATGGAACGCTACGATCCCAAGCGTATGGAGTTTTCTACCCGGGATGTGGTTTCGCGGGCAAACTTCACCGAAGTCAGAGAGGGAAGGGGGAGTAAAAACGGGGCCGTGTTCATTGACGCACGGGAGCATACCCCGGAGACTTTAAAGAAATTCCAAACCTTTCACCCTCATATATACAGCATGTTAAAGGAAGTCTTCGGAGAGAAGGCCGCTCTCTGGGAGGAGCCTTTCGAAGTGATACCCAGCCAGCATTTCTTCATGGGCGGCGCCGCCATCAATGAAAAGTGTGAAACAACCGTGCCGGGTCTGTTCGCCGTCGGCGAGGTTGCCGGTGGCGTTCATGGCGCCAATCGAATGTCTGGCTGCGCTTTAACAGAGGTTTTCGTGTTCGGGAACCTTCTTGGACAAAACATCAAATCGTGGGTTAAAAATGAAGGGCTGATCGCACCAAAAGAATCCGAAATCCAAGAATCTGTCGATCAGCTTCGGGAAACCTTCTCGCGCACCCGGACCGGTGTCAGGCCTTTTGTGATCAAGCAAGCGATACGGAAGGCTTTCTGGGACAACTTCGGGCCAAGCAGGGATGAGAAGGGTATGCAAAAAGGCCTCGCCGAGCTCGAAAAACTTCAAACCGAACTTGGAAATCTTGCTATCGAAGACCGCAGTTTAATATATAATCGCGAGAAAATGGAGGCGATTGAAGTCAGCCTGATGCTTAAAACCGGCATTCTTATCGCCAACGCCGCCCTGTCAAGGAAAGAAAGCCGCGGGGCGCATTATCGCGTAGACTTCCCCTCCAGAGACGACGCCCACTGGCTAAAAAATATCGTGCTGAGCCAAGGCCCCGGCGGAGAAGTGAAAATCAGCTACCAGCAGGCAGGAGTCGCGCGATGAAAGTTGACTTAAAAATTTATCGCTTCGATCCTGATTCGAAAGAGCAAGCGCGGTACGACGCGTTCAAAATCGAACTACCACAAGGCGAGACAGTGTTGAGCGCCCTCGTCAAAATCTACGAAGAGTGTGACCCCAGCTTGAGTTTTCGGTTCGCGTGCAGCAAGATTAAGTGTGGGGAATGTTCGGTGATGGTAAATAAGTCTCCCTGCCTCGCCTGCAACAGACCCATCGAGCCGGAAATGGTCATCGAACCCTTGCCGAATCTGCCGATAATCAAAGACCTTGTGATTGATAGAAATAAAATTCTCAAAACAGCCTTTGAAATAGCCCCGCCCCTGGTTGACCTGACGAAACCATGCGCCGGCACAGATGATTTACAAATAATCGATGAATACATCAGGTTTACGGGTTGCTTCGAATGCCTTATTTGCCAATCAACCTGCCCCGTCCTGAAAAAACAACCCGATAAGTTTCCCGGGCCGCTCGGTCTTCTCTGGCTGGTCCAAAGAAAACTGACCGCCAACGAAAAGAACAATATCCAAGAAATCGTCCGATTGTGCACGGACTGTGGCAGGTGCTGGAAAGCCTGTCCATCGGAAAAGAAATTCCTGGAGTCTGCTATCTCAGGGTTATTGGATAAGTATAAACCTGGTCCCAGGCGAAAGCGGAAATCAATACAATGACTGAAAGGAGAGACGATGAAAATTATTGGTATCGAGATGTTCCCGGTGAGCCTGGCATTCAAAAGAAAAGTTAAAACGGCCTTCCGTGGCGTGGCCATCGATGAAGGCATCCATGAAGACAACGTCATCATAAAGATTTATACCGATGAAGGTATTCACGGTCTCGGCGAAGCCTCCACCTGGGGAATTTATTACTGCGGGGAAAGCCAGGAAACTGACATGGCGGTAATCACCTATCACCTGTTCCCAAAGGTGCTCGAAGGGGCCGACCCGTTCAATATAGACCTTATCCACAGGAGGATGGACGAACAGGTGATAGGCAGTACCTGCGCCAAATCCGGCATCGACTTCGCCCTTTATGACATCATGGGCAAAAAACTGAATGTTCCGGTGTACCAGCTTATCGGAGGGTGTCATACGGATAAGTTCCCGACCACGGCCGCCGTCCTGGGGATAGACGAGCCCGAGATATCTGCCAAAATCGCTAAGGATGTTCTGGTGGGTCTGGGGCCCGAGCCGCGCCTATTTAAAATAAAGGTCGGGCTGGATTATCTTAAGGATGTTAAACGGGTCGAGGCCATCCGCAAAGCGGTAGGACCGGACCACTACTTTTTACTGGACTGTAACGGCTCGCTGAGCGTGAAGCAGGCCATCCACTTTGGCCTGAAAGTGCAGGAGTTCGCGCCGGTCTTTCTCGAGCAGCCGGTGGACTACGAAGACCTTGAGGGCCTTGGTGAGGTCAAGAGAAATGTCCCCGTGCCGGTGGGGGCGTGCGAATGCGCCCTGACAATACAAGATATAATGCGGGTGATCAGGATGGATGCCTGCGACTTCTTCAACTTTAAGATTGACCGGCTGGGAGGCATTTACAAGGGAAAGCAGGCCATAGGGATGATATACGCCGCGGGTAAATGGGCACTGCTTTCCGGGCAGGTAAGTATTGGCGTAGGAGCCACGGCCCGCAGTCATTTCTCCGCCGCCACCTGCTCTCTGTTTCCCGCCTCCCGGTCCGGCGTTACCGGCGTATTTACACTCTACCCGGCGTTTGAGCCGCAATACGTACAGGTAGAAAATGTAGTAATAGGTGGTCCTAAGGTCGTAAATGGTACCGCGGGAGTGCCCCCTGGGCCCGGCCTTGGCATCGAGTTGAACGAGAAAGCTTTAGCCAGGTTTATTCCGCCGGGAAAAGCGCCGGTGCTCGTTGGCAAAAAGAAGTAATTTGGCGACAATTCCGCTAACGCAGAACAAGATAAGCTAAATATATTTAAGGGAGATAGACTGATATGAGCGCGGATCCGATTAATCTCGAGGAGAGAGACCAGAGATGGCTGAAGATAAGGCATGCGCTCGAGCAGAACGGCCTGGACGGACTTTTGGTAGTCAGCGACGGGCATCTCGAACGCCGGGGCTCGGTTCGTTACGTGTCTAATTGGGCAGGAGGCGCCAGTGCCACGCTCATGTGGCACTATGTCATTTTCCCCCTGAAAGGTAATCCGGCAGCCATAAACATCAAGGCCGGATGGATAGATGACCGTCGTATGATTACTTTCAGAGGGGGATGGGTGCCGGAAAGCGAGCCCTACGCCGAGGTTATCGCCGGCATTTTACGGGATCTGAATATCGAAAATGGCAACATCGGGATAGAGGGAGACTTTCTGCCAGCCCCGGTCTTCCAAAAGCTTGGTAAAGCGCTTCCTCAAGCCAAGTATACTCAGGTGAACATCATCCATGAGTTGAAAAGGGTGAAGAGTCAGGCGGAAATAAAGGCAGTGGAGCAGGGTGTAGAAGCCGTAGACAGTGTTTTTGAGGCCTGCCTCCAGTTTGCCAGACCTGGCATGACCTGGAACGACATCACCAGCGAGATTTGCCGGAATTTATACCGGATGGGGGCTGAAGATATCGGCGGCTATCCATTATCACGTTCCACCAGCATTATCAAAACAGGCGATAGTTATAATTGCTACCCCGAACCCCAGATGCGGTGGGGCTACTGGATGCAGTTCGGGCGAGTAATTTCGCTCGGGAAGCCATCGAAAGAATTAAGCGAGGCCTGGGAGCTCAATATCAGAGCCCAGGAAAGCGGGGCCGAAAAATTAAGACCCGGAAATACCGGTGCCGATGTAATGAGGGCGATAAACGATTCCCTGAAAGGGAGCAAGTATACCGGGGCCCCGCGCAGTTCCGGGCACGGCATCGGGCTGGATATCCTGGAAAAGCCCTATCTCTCTCTCGATGAAGAAACCGAATTCGTTCCTGGTATGGTCGTCGGTATACACCCTGTCTTTACGCCTCCCAACCCCGCTTTCGAAGCCAATGCCGACCTGTTCGTGGTCACTAAAGACAAGCCGCGGAAGCTTTCCAGGATAACTTCCGAAATCAAGGTCATTCGTTGAAAGGGGAAAAGGCAAGATGAAAATCAACAAGGTTGAGATAATACCGGTAGATATCCCCCAAAAAACGGCGTTTCGCACGTCCACGGGAGCGCCCATAGCGGGAAGACATATCATTATCAAGGTATTAACTGATGAAGGCGTCGAAGGCGTCGGCAATAGCAACAGCTTTACCAACTTCACTCCGGAGATTGCTATGCTGATGATGAAAAACATCGTTTCGCAGGCGCTCCTGGGGCAGGACCCCATGAACACAGACCTGATTTTGAATAAAGTCGAGGCTATGCTTGGCGAGAACATGATTGGTGAGAACGCAAAAATATTGGCCCATTTCGACCACGCCCTTTATGACCTGAAAGGTAAAATACTCAACGTTCCCGTCTATCAGTTGCTTGGCGGACTCTGCCGGGAAAAGATACCCCTGGAATGTATCGTAATAAATGATGAACCCGCAGCTCAGGCCGAGATTGCCATGAAATACGTGTCCGCCGGTTTCCACAGCCTGAAAATGCACCCGGGCACGGATTTAAAAATGGCGGTCAAAAGGTTCAAGACCGTCCGCGATGCGGTCGGGCCGGATGTTCCGATTTCGGTAGATTTGGCAGGGGGCTGGCGGGCCCACAACACCCTGGAATTGATTAATGAGCTTTCAAAGTATAACCTTAACTTCGTTGAAGACCCGGTGGCCCCCAATGACATCGATGGCTTCCTGGCTGTGAGAGACCGGACGACGGTCCCCTTGGTCGCTGACCGCGACGCACGGTCGATAGATGAAGCTTTCCATCTAATACAGCATCGGGCCGCCGATAGTTTTCATTGTCTTCTGGGCAAGGTCGGGGGGCTGCGTAAGGCGGTAAAGTACGCCAACCTTATCGAAGCGGCCGGACTGGACTATCAGGTGTGTATGATGGGAACCGGCATCTCGCACGCCGCGGGGGCTCATTTTGCGGTATCGCTTTCAAAGAAAGAGGGCTTCCATGATGAACTGGGTCTCATTTTGTACACCTACGGCGCTACCGAGACAAAAGACATCACCACGGACGTGACTAAGGAAATTAATGGCAAAATAGAAAAGGGTTATCTCTACCCGCCAAAGGGTCCGGGCCTGGGGATTGAACTTAACGAGGAAATGGTAAAAAGATACACATCTCCGGGTGTTAATAAGAGCATAGTCGAGTAATCAACGATAGCATCGTTAGCGAAAAAACCGGGCCCATGGCGGATGCCGACGGCACCAGAGGCTATTCTGACCGTGGCTTATGAGGTGGTATCACTACTGGGGGCAGGTCAATTACGTGTCCAAAGATCCGGGTTAGAAGTGACGGCCTGAGGATATAAAAGGGGACGCCCCAACCTGCGGGGACATGGCCGAAGTGGAAAGCAATGTCTCCGCAGTGATTAAATCCATCCGTGTTAAAAATTGACCGGATAAGGAGGAGTTATAAAATGGCAGAAACAAAATACGGGAAATATATAATGAAGGAGCCGCATGCTGCATGGACTTCCATGGATCCTCAACCTAAAACGTCAGCCGTACCATCTATAAGAGTAAATGCGAAGATGTTCGAGACAATCGGTTGTGATTTTGCATTTGTGGGCGTGACACAACCCAGCGACCCGGTAACAGGGGGGCATCCATCGCATACTCACGACGTCGATGAATACCTGTTTTTGTTAGGGGGTAACCCGCGAAATATATTAGACTTTGGGGCGGAAGTCGAGTTAACTTTAGGCGCAGGTAAGAACAAGGAGGTACATACCATCACCTCTACTTCCGTTGTCTATGTCCCCAAGGGGCTCGCTCATTTGCCGATTGTTTTTAAGAAATTGGATAAACCTATTTTGTTCGGGCATCTATTGATGGCACCAGATTACAGTGA
>CAYVPT010000081.1:0-8981 GCA_964453865.1 uncultured Dehalococcoidaceae bacterium | reverse complement strand
AGAAAAAATAATAAATGAAGCTACAACCATTAAAACAAATATTTTTGTTTTAAAAAATCACAATATTATTATGTAAAACCCTAAATACCCCTAAATACTGGGGCGCACAATACATGTTATGTCGCATTACTCACTCCTGTAGCCTACATTTACATAATAATCAAGCCACTTAAAACAGACTCTCCCCTGCCGTCTTTATGAAATCTTCACCTAAGCTTTATGAAAACTTAATCATATTTTTATGCATTTTAATTCGCCAAATGGCGAATCCAGAATATAATCTATATATATGGGATATCACTCTGCCAATCTCACCAGAATATCGATTTCCGTTTTATTAATAATAACCATCACCCTGGCTCTGATTCGCCTGTCTATCATTATCTTCCCGGCTCTGCCGGAATCCTCTGATACATACGACTGCGACGACGGTACCCTGGCGATGTACCGGCACTTCGAGAAACTGGGCATAGATTCGACCGCCTTCGTCGGCAATCTGGAAATGGACGGAGAAAAGTATATGGAAAGTAACCATGTCTGGCTGATGGTGAAATCCGTCAATACGGAAATCGCTTACGACTGGGGAACCCCGCGCTTTGACCACCAGCACTATGAAGGCTATGCCATCAGCCTCGATTTCCTCTTACACGCCGTCGAACATGACCGCCTGGGCGGCGATGAACTGGCTTCGGCAAATCACTAGCTTCCCGGTTAAAGATAAGTGCTTCTCTTTATGACGAACGAGTATTATCACTCAAAACTTGATATTATGTCTACTATGCGGAAGCTGTTTGATTGGTGGGCTCGGTAGGGATCGAACCTACGACCAACCGGTTATGAGCCGGCCGCTCTAACCGCTGAGCTACGAGCCCCCGCGTGTCTACCCTATTTTACCCTTACGGTTTATCAATATCAAGAGAATGATTTTGTATTCCAACTAGATTGATAGTAAGATGAAGTCGAAGAGAAATATTAAATGTCACCAAACAAACGCAAGGAAAAATCCCCCCGTCTTTACGGCGGACCTGGCCGGGCTAACCATAACCACCCTCTCACCTTTACCAAGTATCCTCCCCTTCCAGGATATAGCTGTTCTGTAAAAATTAGATAACATTATGTCAATCCATATAAGTGTTGACTTCTGCCTTTACCGGTAGTATTCTTTATAAACCATTAAAGTGGAGGCTGTTCGTACTGGTTCGGTCATTGCGGGAAGGAGCGGAAAATCAACAATAAAGCATTCTATGATATCCATATGCATGCCTTTAATCTGAGCCACCCCTCCCTGCTGGCTTTTATCCAGCGCCTTAAAATCCACCGTTATCTGATACTGAACTCGTTTCTCGGACCGCTGGCTTCTCTCCTCATCGGCGCTAACTTTAACAAGGTCAAGAACCTGCTGGCGGTGATGGAAAACGATATCGGCAGCTATTTCTTAATGCTGGAAGAATACCTCAAAAAAGGCGGTGATAACGCCCTGCTCCGCGACGGCAAGCTGTACATCGGCGGGAACGTTTATTCCAGTATCGTACTTACGCCGTTGATGATGGATTTCGGCTATAAGGGTATTAAAGACAACAAGGATATTTATTATAACCAGCCGCCGCAGAAACCAATCGTGGAACAGGTTGTCGATGTCTTCAATGGTATTAAAAAATATCAGGAAAAAAGTCCTCATAAGATATTCGAGATTTATCCCTTCCTCGGTATCACCCCTATAAACTACGATATGGGAAGAATTGAAAAGATGCTGGAAAAATACTTCGGCGGTTACCACGGCTCCCGCGACGACTTTAAAAGAAATATCGGCGCCTTTGACGGTGATATCGAGCACCTCGGCAGTAATTATTTTTCCGGCATCAAGCTGTATCCCCCGCTGGGATTCGACCCCTGGCCGGATGACGCGCAGGAACGTAAAAAGGTCGAGTGCATTTATGATTACTGCTGCCAAAAGCATATTCCCGTTACGGCCCACGGCAGCGAAGGCGGTTTTGTCGTCGTTTCTCCCCCTAAGCTCGCCAAACAATACGCTTCGGTTTCAAAATGGGAGAGTGTATTATCGGAATACCCGGAACTCAGGCTTAACCTGGCGCATTTCCCCATAGGTGAAAAGACTCTCTGGCTCTTCCCCAGGACAAAGCGCCTCAAAGAAACACTTCATCTGGTCAAAAATTATCCTAATGTATATGTTGACTTCTCTAACAGAGCTATAAAAGTACAATATTATACAGACCTGGCCAAATTGATAAAAGAGGAATCGGATAAACATCAATTCGACCTCAGCAAGAGAATACTCTTCGGGTCCGACTTCATGATAAACCTCATGTCGATAGAGTCATACAATTACTACCTGGAGATTTTCTCGGGAAGCGGCTCCTTTAACGCCAAAGAGAAGGACGATTTCTGCTCTACCAATCCCGGTCAATTCATCTTCCCGTGATACATGTATCATAAATCCCTACCCTACCCGCGAAAGTCCGCTGCGGTACCGGCGGCATCCTCGTCGATAACTTTCGGCGTCTTTTCAGATCATCAACGTATTAAACGGAAAACTTTTAGCAATATATCCACCCCAAAATGTCCCAATAGAGAAGTTTGGATTTTGGAGTAAAATCCTCATGTTTTGTTTCGCTACAGGTATTTATTCCTTGACCGAAAGACGTAAATTACTGTATTGTATAATTCGAAGACTATTAATATTAGATTAAGGAGGTGAGTGTAAAATGGCGATAAAAAAAGAGTTAGCAGGGATAGTTGGCGAGAAGAACGTTTTTGACGATGCCAAAAAACTCGAGCCGTTTTCTAAGGATTACAGCCTGAGTTCCCCGAGCATGCCCAGCTACGTTGTTAAACCGAAAAATGCCAAAGAGATACAGAGTATCGTCAAACTGGCCAATAAATATAAAATGCCTGTTGTCCCCTGTAGCTCCGGTATCCATTTCCACGGCGATACTATCCCCGTCCAGGGCGGGATAGTCCTGGATTTACAAGGGATGAACAGGATTCTGTTGATCGACGACCGAAACAGAATGGTGAGGGTGGAGCCCGGTGTCACCTGGGAACAATTGCAGCCGGAATTAGAAAAATATGACATGATGGCGTTAGCCCCCCTGCTACCCCACCATCAAAAATCGGCGCTAATAAGCCATCTTGAGAGAGACCCCATACTTATCCCCAAGTTTGAATATACCGATACCCTGGTCACCGTAGAGGTGGTTCTACCTGACGGTGAGATATTCAGAACCGGCTCAGCAGCTGTCCCCGGATTCCCGAAAACAAGTTTTTCAGAGGGAGTTAATCCCTCGGGTCCGGGCAACATGATGTGGACTCGAATGTTGCAGGGCGCCCAGGGGACTCTGGGAGTGGTAACCTGGGGTCAGTTCAAGATTGAGTACAGACCCAAGGTCAACAAAACCTATTTCCTGCCGTTCAACAACGTTCAGGAAGCCGTTGAAGTCGTAGCAAGGGTTCAGCGGCGTATGATAGGTGCGGAATGCCTGATATTGAATAACGTAAACCTGGCCGCCATCCTGGCCAAGCAATGGCCCGGAGATTTCAATTCCCTGAGGTCAACTCTGCCGCCATGGACGTTGATTCTGGTACTGGGTGGAGGCGTCAGGTTCCCGGAAGAAAAGATAGATTATGAGGAAGACGCCCTGAGAGAGGTAGCCAAGGAGTTGTCTATCACGGACCTGCCTGACTCTGTGCCCGGAGTGCCCGGTGTGAAAAAGCAGATAGCGGATATGCTGCGCAGTGCCTGGCCTAAAGAAAAACCCTACTGGAAGCTGGCCTATAAAGGCTCCTGCCAGGACCTCTTTTTCCATACGGTACTCGGTAAAGCGGAGTATTTTGCTGAGATAATTGGCGAGGTAGCTGTCGATCATAATTATCGCCTGGGCGATATAGGTTTCTATATTCAACCGGTGGTCTACGGAGGCGCCTGCCATTTCGAGAGTAATTTCTACTATAATCCCGATAACGCTCAAGAAGTGGACAAGATAAAGGATTTATCCGCCGAAGCCGCTGAAGTGGTTCTGGACGCGGGCGCCTTTTTCTCAAGGCCTTACGGAGATGTCGCCGACATGGTCTACGAGCGGACAGCCAGCTATACCGCGGAACTGAAGAAGGTCAAGAAACTGATGGACCCCAATAATATCATGTCCCCGGGTAGACTATGTTTCTAAATGATAATAAACCAAGGAGAGAGAAATGATATCGGTTGAAGAATATAAACGCCAGGCAAAAATGTGCGTGAGATGCACATTCTGTAAATTCATCGACCTCAACTGGGTTACCAGCCTGAGGTTTTCACGGCAGTGCCCCATAGACACCAGATACGCTTTCAATCTTTACTCTCCCCACGGCTTACTCCATTCCGCCCTGGAAGAGCTGGATGGGAATCTGGAATTCACTCCAAAACTGATGGATGCATTGTACAAATGTACCCTTTGCGGCGCCTGCGATGCCAGGTGCAAACGCAACCTTGACATCGAGGTGCTCCAGGTTATCGAAAATCTGAGGGCGAGGTGTGTTGAACAGGGTAAGGGCCCCATGCCCGAGCATAAAACGATAGCGAATAATATACGCAAGACCAGAAATGAGTATGGAAAACCCCACGCGGACCGTCAGAAGTGGCTGACCAAATCGATAAAGCCGGCACAGAAAGCAGATATGGTCTATTTTGTCGGCTGTAACTCAGCCTATAAACAGCCTAAACTGGCTCAGGCTACAGCCAGGATTCTCAGTCATACCAAGACTAAATTTATGCTCCTGGACGACGAGTGGTGCGACGGCAATCTCGTCCTCGCTACCGGTCAGGTAGACCTGGCCCGGGAACTGGCTGAGCACAATGTGGCAGCCATCCAGAAATCAGGCGCCAAGACGGTGATAACCAGCAGCGCCGAGTGCTATAAAAGCCTCAAGGTCGATTATCCCAAACTTCTGGGAAAATCGACGGAGGATATGCCCTACACCGCCCTGCATATCACCGAGTATCTCGACCAGTTGATGAAGGACGGCAAGCTGGAATTCAAGAAGGGCGTCTCGATGAAGGTGACCTACCATGACCCGTGTAACCTGGGGAGACTCAGCGAGCCGTGGCAGGAGTGGGAGCCTAATTACGTTCGTGTTATTCCCATCGGCAAGGTCTGGAGGCGCGGGGATAGAGGTATTTATGACCCGCCAAGAAATATCCTGAAAGGTATCTCCGGTATCGAGCTTCTGGAAATGGAGAGGAACCGGAGTAATGCCTGGTGCGCCGGCAGCTGCGGCGGCGTGGCGGAGGCACATCCGGACTTCGCCCTGTGGACAGCCGGCGAAAGACTGGAAGAAGCGCAGGCAACCGGCGCCGAGGCGATAGTAACCTGCAGCCCCGAAGCCAAGGAGCTTCTAACCAGGGCGGTTAAAGCCAGGAAGACAGACATGGCCGTCTACGACATTACTGAAATAATACTCAAGGCAATTTAACTTAACAGGAGGATGCAATGGCTTTACCTAAAGAGGCATATAAAGCATTAGAGTCTATCGTCGGGCCGGAATGGGTAAGCGATGACCCGGCGATTGTTGAGGCCGACCATGTGGGCGGTGGTTCTCATGGCGAAACCGATATAAAAAGGCCGGCCTGCAGTATCCACCCGGAAACCGCCGAAGAGGTCCAGGGGATAATCAGGGTATGTAATCGGTACAAGTTACCCTTTTCCGCAACCACCACCAATCCCCCGCCCGGAATGGAGAGAGAAAACGTCGTCTTCATCGACCTGAAGAGGATGAGAAAACTCGAAATAGACGAGGATAACCTCTATGCTACTGTCGAACCCGGGGTGTCTTTCGCGGCTCTTCAGGGTGAGTTGTTCAAGAGGGGACTGGTAACCTTTGTCCCGATGTGTGGGGGCAATGTTTCCGTGCTGGCCAATTCCCTGAACGTCGGCGAAGGAGCTATATCCTACCGCTACGGCGACCGGGGTTACCGGCGGGTACTGGGCGCAGAGTGGGTAACTGCTGAAGGCGAAATATTCAGGCTGGGTTCCCGGGCGGCAAATAACGATTTCTTCTGGGGAGAGGGACCGGGACCGGACCTGCGCGGTTTGATGGCGAGCGCCAACCTGGAGAGCCCGACGACAAGAGGAATCTGTACTAAATTGGGTATCAGGGTATTTCCCTTCGTCAACGAGAAGCTGGAGCCCATGGGCGATGCACCCATGACTACTCTTAATTTACCTTCTAACAGGTTTAAGTACTATAACTTTGTCTTCCCCACCAAAGAGATAGCCATCAATGCCATATATGAAATAGGGAAATGTGAGATAGGTCTGTTTGTTATGACGGTACCTCCCTGGTTTTTTGCCATGGCGAGAGCCAGAGGCAGCGCTGAAGTGCTGACAGGTGCGGCCGGCTTCTGGGATTACTGGGATAATCACGAAGCGCCACTCATCCGCGAAAATCCAAATCAGACAACCTGCCGGATATTGTTATACGGTATCGGCTCCGACAAGCGTCTGGCCTATGAGGAGAAGGTATTGCTGGACATTTGTAAGGAGTATGGTGCTACCTTTGCACGCGCCAGCCGACGAGCCACGGATGAAACCCACTTTATGTCTGCGGATGCGATTGTCTCCAATCTTGCCGGCGGCAGGTTCACCTCGGTCATTCTCTTCGAATCCTTGGACCATGCTTACAAGTGTTCGGATATAGTGAATACGAATACAAAGAAGCACGTGCCTCCGGTACTGGACGATTACGGGACCACTAACTGGTTCCTCCCCTTTGAGATGTGCCACATCTGCAAGTTGGAATGTCTCCGTTTTGCTTCGGTTGAGGATGCCGGTGAGCTATCGTTACTGATGGATGATTGCCACAAGGACTTCGTGGATGTAGGCGCCTACCCGGTAAGACCCGCGGCTGAACTCTACGGCCCCAAGTGGGAAAATTATCCTGAAAAGACCAGAAAGTTTAAAAAGCTTCTGGACCCGAATAACCTTGCCCCGCCGATTTCATAAAAACCTAGATTTTAGTCAACCACAAAAGGAGGGGAGTTTATCTCGCTGATAGCGGATAATACTCCCCTCTTATGTTTGTATGGCGTCCCGCTTCGTATCACGAATCAACTGTTGACAAAATGTTACAGTTGATATATGATGGGTGAAATTTTCAAGTTTTAGGATATCCGATAGATTTTTTATTAATAATACGTTTCACTATCAGGTTGATTTTCTATTATGTAGAGTATATAGTGTCCTATGAATTTATTGATTCTCCAAATAAATGGCCATCGAAGACTTGATGGAAATGATTATCACATTTCAGGTCACATAATTGATAAATTGCTAAGGTGAGGTGCGTTATGAACGAATTTACGTGACGGGCAGACTGGCGATCAAGCACTCACAAGACTAACAAGGAGGCTAAGCAAGATGAAGCGGTTAATTTTAGCACTAGTCATTGCGGTTTTAATCACAAGTGTCCTTTTAAGTAGCTGTGGTGAACCTGAGCCAACGTCCACTCCCACCGCTACTCCTACCACTACCCCTACTGCTACACCTACCGCAACACCGACAGCGGGACCCAGGTATGGCGGCACCCTGCGTATAATTACCCCGATGGATCCCACTGTTCTGGGCTACCCGGCACAGCAAGCCGGTAGGGCCACCTACTTTCAATACTGTATCCTTGAAAGATTGTGCATATACGCCCCGACCGTGTGGGAAGACCATAGTTTTCAAGGTATTCTGGCCACGTCATGGGAACATAAAAACGATATGAAGTCCTGGACCTTTCACTTAAGGGAAGGCGTGAAGTTCCACGACGGTACACCTTGGAATGCCGAGGCGGCAAAATGGAACGCTGATCTCCAGATATTGGAGGGAGCATCAACTCTGTTTAATGAATTAGAGTCGATAGATATTCCCGATGAGTACACCATAACATACAATTTTAAGTCACCTCAGTCTACACTCCTGGTAGAGATGGCAACCGGTGTATATTTCATCTCACCTACGTCGTACGAGGGTTTTGGTGCCACACAGGAAGAGCGTAAAGAATATGCCCTGCAACATCCCATCGGCACAGGGCCGTTTAAACTGGTCGATGCCGTACTGGGTTCACACGTCGAATACACAAGATTCGACGATTATTGGGGTGGCAAACCCTATCTAGAAGGTATAAAATACCTCATTATTCCGGATGCTACGGTCTCCAAGGCGATGATGGAGGCGGGAGAGGCGGACATGTATGTTTTCTCCGAGTGGAAGGAAACACTGGAACTCGATGCCATGGACGGCTTTTATGCCCATTACGCCGCCCACCACACCCCTGAAGGCGCCTGGCCCAGCGCCCTGGACCCGAATTCATATTTCTATGACAAGCGAGTACGCGAGGCGCTGGAGTACGCTGTAGACCGCGAGGCGATAGTAAAAGCGATTGCACTCGGTAGCGATAAAGTTGAAGTCATGTATCAGGCACCTATTCCCAGTGACCCGGCTTACCGTCCGGATTTCGGCCGGAAGTATGACCCCGAAAAAGCGAAGCAACTCCTCGCCGAAGCCGGTGTACCGAATGGATTCGAGACGACCATCTACGTTCGCTCAATTACCGGACGATGGCAAGATGCAGCTCTCATGATGCAGTCCATGTACGAACAGGTAGGCATCAAGGCTAATATCGAGATGATCTCACCCGGGCAGTACATGACGTATTTGCTGATGGGCTGGCCACCAGATACTATTCTTTTCTCAGGTATTCCCAACGAGCCGATACCCGTCTTCGTAGCCAAACGCGACTACAGGTGTTCGCCACCCAATATACCGAAATGGAACCATAGTACGGTACAGACGCCCGAGATGTGTGCTCTCCATGATGCGTTGTCCGCTGCTACCACTGACGAAGCTGCCTGGGATGCATACACAAAACTCTCACACCAGGCAATGGATGATGCGGTCGGCATTTACATGATGGACTGGCCGGATACGGCTGTTTTCGCCGATTAT
>CAYVPT010000080.1:6779-8990 GCA_964453865.1 uncultured Dehalococcoidaceae bacterium | reverse complement strand
ATAGCCGGTCCTTTTTTAGTTGACCTTGACATTTTTCCTCACTAACCGCCTATTTGCCCCGGCGTTTTACAATCATTTTATCAGAAGCCTTGGGCTTGCGTGTTTTATAACCCATGGCCGGTTTGCCCCAGGGCGTCTTGGGTCCGGGCATACCTATCGGCGAACGACCTTCACCGCCGCCGTGGGGATGGTCACGTGGGCTCATGGCGGAACCTCTTACCGTGGGCCGCCAGCCCAGGTGACGCTTACGCCCGGCTTTACCCAGGTCGATACCCTGGTGTTCCAGATTTCCTATCTGGCCGATGGTGGCCATGCATTCGCTGCGCACCCGGCGGATTTCGCCGGAGGGCAGCCGGAGCAGGACGAATTCGCCCTCTTTAACCATCAGCTGGGCAGATGCACCGGCGCTGCGTACTATCTGGCCGCCGCGGCCTTTTCTCATTTCTATATTATGTATTTCAGTGCCCGTGGGTATAGACCGCATGGGCAGGGCGTTGCCCGGTTTGATATCCGCATCGGGTCCCGCCATAATTTTATCATCGACATTCAGTCCCAGCGGGGCGATGATGTAACGTTTCTCCCCGTCGGCGTAGTGGATAAGAGCAATACGCGCCGAGCGATTGGGGTCGTACTCAATCGACGCCACTTTACCGGGAACGCCGATTTTATCCCGCTTGAAATCGATGATGCGCAACCGGCGTTTTTCACCGCCGCCCCGGTGGCGTACCGTTATTTTTCCGTGGAAGTTCCGTCCCGCTTTACTCTTCCTGGGGGCGAGGAGCGATTTTTCCGGCTTTTTCCTAGTTATCTCGTCAAAGGTATAGCCGCTCATGCCCCGCCTCCCCGGTGAGGTCGGGCGATAAACCTTTATAGCCACCTGGCTTCCCCTTTCATTCTAAACACCTTCATATTATCCGTCATTCCGGCGGAGGCCGGAATCTATTTCCCGTTTTCCCCTCCGCTGGATTCCCGCTTTCGCGGGAATGACATTTTTTTATTAAACACCTTCAAAGAACTCTATTTTATCCCCCGTCTGGAGGGTGACAATCGCTTTTTTCCAGGGGGGTGTTTGTACCTGGCGCCGCCCGACCTGACGGGTTTTACCCCGCATAGTGACGACATTAACCCCGGTTACCTTGACGTTAAACGCCTTTTCTACGGCCTGCCGAATCATCGGCTTATTAGCACCGCTGGCTATCTCGAAGACATATTTATTCTGGGTCTGAAGCGCCGTGCTCTTTTCAGTTATCAGCGGCCGGCGCAGCACCTCGTATAGATGCATCGTCTCCCCCTTGAGTTGTTCCGTTGCCCCATAGTTTTTCGGCGATACGCACCGCCGCTTCGGTCATAACCAGATTTTTATGAGAAAGAATATCGAGTATATTCAGCACCCCGGCGGGTGTTGTCTTGATATCTGGTATATTGCGAGCTGATTTTATAACGTTTTCTTCCGGCTCCACGGTAACGATGAGAGCGGAAGATTCTATGCCCAGCGCCGCGAGCGTATTTATCATCTTCTTCGTTTTCGGTTCGGCAAAGTCAAATCCTTCCAGTATCTTTAGTTCGCCGTCACCGGCCTTGGCGGAAAGGACGCATCTTATGGCCAGGCGGCGCATCTTGCGGGGTGTCTGCTGGCGGTAATCCCTGGGATGAGGCCCGAAGGTGATACCACCGCCCCGCCGCAACGGGGACTTCTTACTGCCGGCACGGGCATATCCGGTGCCCTTCTGCCGGTAGAGCTTCCGGGTGCTGCCTTTGACCATGCCCCTTGTCTTGGTGGCGGCGGTCCCCTGCCGGGCATTAGCCTGCAGTCCGACCATTACCTGGTGTACCACCGTCTCGTTAAAGGGTACGGCGAAAACAGCATCGTTTACCTCTATCTGCCGGACTTCCTCGCCGGTGATGTTATATACCGGGAGTTGCACTTTACCTCTTTCCCCTCCTGGACTTCCGTATCAGTAATAGACTATTAGTCATGCCGGGAACGGCGCCCTTGACCAGCAACAGATTACGGGCCGGGTCTGCCTCGATAACCTCGACATTCATTTCGGTAACGCGCTGGCTGCCCATGTGCCCGGCCATGCGCAGACCTTTAAGGACACGGCCGGGGCTGGTACCGGTGCCGATGGAACCGGGCGCGCGGTGACGGTCGGACTGGCCGTGCGTCTTGGGACCTCCTTGGAAATGATGGCGTTTCACACCGCCGGCAAC
>CAYVPT010000080.1:0-6769 GCA_964453865.1 uncultured Dehalococcoidaceae bacterium | reverse complement strand
CCCTTGCCGCGGGATATACCGGTAACATCCACCAGGTCTCCGGCTTTAAACAGGCTGACGTCTATCTTCTGTCCCGTCTCCACTTCCTGTTCATCCTCCAGGCGGAATTCCCGGATGTATTTGTATTTCGGCGGCTTCTTATCTTTGCCGCGTCCCTTGCGACCGGATTTTGGCTTGCCGACTTCCATAAAACCTAGCTGGGCGGCGGCGTAACCTTCTTTTTCGGCGGTTTTTACCTGTATTACCGTGCAGGGACCGGCCTCAATAGCGGTTACCGCGCTGGCACTATTTTCACTAAATACCTGGGTCATACCCAGTTTTTTACCTAAAATTCCTTCAGTCATAATCGCACCGGCTTTACTTCTATGAGGGTGTCATTCTGGCGTAGGCCAGAATCCACCTGCCTTCTCCACCTGGATTCCCGCTTTCGCGGGAATGACATTTTTAGGTTTGTCTCCTTCGTTAAAGTTTAATATCTATCTCCACTCCCGAAGGCAGGTTCAGCTTGGTCAAAGCGTCGATGGTCTTGGAGGTCGTCTCCACGATATCGATAAGGCGTTTGTGGGTGCGAATTTCAAACTGCTCCTGCGAATCTTTATCAATAAAGGGCGAGCGGATGACGCTGTACTTCTTAATACGGGTGGGCAGCGGTACCGGACCAACGGCTACGGCGCCGGTGCTCTCCACCGCTTCCAGAATCTGCCGCGCCGACTGGTCGACGACGCGGTGGTCGAATCCCTTTAATTTGATGCGGATTTTCTGTTTAGCCATATTTCTTGCCTACAGCCTTTTCTATTATATCGTCTTTTATATCGGTCGGTAATTGTTCGTAGCTATGGAATTCCAGAGAGTGAGTCGCCCGGCCCTGGGTCAGCGACCGCAGGGTGGTGGCATAACCGAAAGACTCAGCGAGGGGTATCAGGCAGTGGATGATGTACATCTCTCCCTGAGTATCGATTTTACCGATATGACCTCTCCTGGAGTTGAGGTCGGCCATAATATCACCCATGAACTGCTCCGGGACCACCACTTCCAGTTTCATAATGGGCTCGAGAAGTATGGAACTGGCTTTTTTAACGGCATCCCGCAGCGCCATGGAGCCGGCCATTTTAAAGGCCAGCTCTGAGGAATCGACTTCATGATAGCTGCCGTCGTACAGAGTGGCCTTAAGGTCGACCACCGGATAACCGGCGAGGACGCCGGTCTCCATGGCTTCTTTAATGCCGGACTGCACCGGCGGAATAAACTGCCGGGGAATGTTGCCGCCTTTAACGGCATCAACGAACTCGAAGCCCTTACCGCGGGGCTGGGGCTCGAACTTGATATTGACATGACCGTACTGCCCGTGGCCGCCGGTCTGCCGGATAAACCTGCTTTCGATATCGACCGGAGCGGTTATCGTCTCCTTATAGGCAACGCGCGGCCGGCCGACTTTCACACCGACCCTGAATTCCCGCGTCAACCGGCTGACAATGACTTCCAGGTGAAGCTCACCCATGCCCGAAACAATGGTCTGGCCGGTTTCTTCGTTATAAGTCACCCTGAAAGTCGGGTCTTCCTCGGTGAGTTTCTGCAGGGATTCGCCAAGTCTATCCTGGTCGGCCCGCGTACGGGGCTCGATAGCGATGGATATTACCGGCTCGGGAAATTTAATCGATTCTAATAATATAGACTGCGAAGAATCGCAGAGGGTATCGCCGGTAAAGGTATTCTTCAGTCCCAGCGTAGCGGCGATGGCGCCGGTGTCGGCGGAGTCGATATCCTCCCGGTGGTTGGCGTGCATCAGGAGGAGGCGGCCGATACGCTCCGGGCGGCTGCGGATGGGATTATAGACCTGCGCCCCCACCTTGACCTTACCGGAATAAACCCGGAAATAGACCAGCCGTCCCACAAACGGGTCGGTAACCACTTTGAAAGCCAGCGCGGAGAAGGGGGCGTCATCGCTGGCTTCACGGGTAGTTTTCTTGCCGGTCCTGGTCTCGATGCCTTCAACTGGCGGGACCTCGAGTGGGGAGGGAAGGAAATCGACAATGGCATCGAGGAGCGGTTGAACGCCCATGTTTTTCAGGGCGCTACCGCAAATAACGGGCACTCCGTGGTTTTGCAGAGTTGCCCGTCTCAGTGCCTGTTTTAATTCATCGGGCTCGACTTCATCGCCTTCGAGATAAGCCATCATCATGATATCATCGTTTTCAGCTAATTTGGCAATCAGCGCCTGGCGCTGCTCGACGGCCCTGGCCTGTTCCGATTCGGGAATGGGGATTTCTTCTGGCCCTCTGTCGGCATCGGTATTGAACCTCCAGGCTTTATTTGCCACGAGGTCGATAACATCTTGGAAGGACTCTTCGGCAGCCAGGGGAAGGTGTATCGGCAGGGGGATTGCCCGGAGCCGTGTTTCAATCATCGATATAGTACGGTTGAAATTGGCGCCGACGCGGTCCATCTTGTTAATGAAACAAATTCTGGGGACCTTGTAGCTGTCTGCCTGACGCCAGACCGTCTCCGACTGCGCTTCGACGCCGGAAACAGCGTCAAAGACCACCACGCCGCCATCGAGTACCCGGAGGCTGCGTTCCACCTCGGCGGTGAAGTCCACATGCCCCGGCGTATCGATGATATTGATACGGTGGTCACGCCAGTAGCAGGTGGTGGCCGCCGCGGTAATGGTGATACCGCGTTCCCTTTCCTGGTCCATCCAGTCCATAACGGCGGTGCCTTCGTGTACCTCGCCTAATTTATAGGTACGCCCGGTGTAATAGAGCACCCTCTCGGTGACGGTAGTCTTACCGGCATCGATGTGGGCGATGATTCCTATATTACGGACATCCTCCAGGGGAAAATCCCTAGCCACTTTTTTCTCTCCCGCCGCTGACTTTTTTAATTTAACACTGCTGTTTATCAATGAACCCCTTACCATCTATAGTGAGCGAAAGCCCGGTTGGCTTCCGCCATTCTATGCGTATCTTCACGTTTTTTAATCGTAGTGCCCTGCCCCTGGAAGGCTTCGGCAAGCTCATCGGCCAGTTTTTCCCGCATCGCCTTACCTTTGCGGGTCCGGGCGGAACTTACCAGCCAGGTCAATGCCAGGAAGAGGCCGCGGTCCGGCTGTACTTCCACCGGGACCTGGTAGGTGGCACCGCCGACACGCCGCGGTTTTACCTGGAGGAGCGGCGTAGCATTTTTCACCGCCTGTTCCAGCGCCGCCACAGGGTCTTTGGAGACCTGTTGCCCCAGCTTTTCCAGAGCGCTGTAGACAATAGTTTCGGCCGTTCTTTTCTGTCCACGCTGCATGACTTTGCTAATCAGCCGGGACACGGTCAAGCTGCGGTATTTGGCGTCGGGGTTTATTTCTCTTTTATCTGGCCTGGCTCTTCTCGGCATAATCTCCCCCCGGACTATTCTTCCTCGGTCCTGACTTTAGCCTTTTTGGCACCGTACTTGCTGCGGCCCTGCTTTCTATCGGCAACGCCGGTGGTATCCAGGGCTCCCCGGACGATATGGTAGCGGACACCGGGCAAGTCGCGTACGCGACCGCCGCGAATAAGGACGACGGAGTGCTCCTGAAGCTCATGGCCTTCACCGGGTATGTAGGCGGTTACTTCCATGTGGTTGGTCAGCCGCACCTTGGCTATCTTACGCAGGGCGGAGTTGGGCTTCTTGGGAGTGGTCGTCTTTACCTGCACGCAGACGCCTCTCTTCTGCGGACAGCTCTTTCCCAGACGCACCCGGTTTTTCAGGGCATTGTAATCGTACCCCAGTGCCGGAGTCTTATCCTTCTTTGAAGACTTGCGGCGTCCCTTGCGTACCAGCTGATTTATTGTCGGCATAACCTTTATCTATCCCCCATACAATTACAAAGGATGAGCATTAGCTCATCCATTCCAGAATTCTAGCGATAAATTGAGGTGTTCAGCTCAACCTATCTGCTATTAACTGAGTTCTGAGCACTAAATAATAAATTTAACATATATTGCTACCGTCTGTCAACATTTTAGCAAGGTAAATTACATTCGTTTTAATTGTTCGTACGTGGTGGGGTAAAAATAATGTCTTTTCAACCACTTGTTTTGGTGAAACGGTTGTGCTATTATCGGGGGTGAGGCGAGAGATGACCACGGAGAAAGTAAAAGCACTGGAACTGGCGATCGGCCAGATAGAAAAGAGGTTCGGCAAAGGTTCCATTATGAAGCTGGGGGGATCGAGCGGGCTACCGCCGATAGAAGCGATTCCTACCGGCTCACTGGCTTTAGACCTTGCCCTCGGCATCGGAGGGATACCGAGGGGACGTATCACGGAAATATTCGGACCCGAGTCTTCGGGAAAAACTACCTTAGCCCAGCACATCATCGCCGAAGCACAAAAAAGAGGAGGTACGGTTGCCTATATAGATGCAGAGCATGCCCTTGACCCCTCTTATGCTGGCAATTGTGGTGTCAATGTTGATGAACTGCTCATATCACAGCCGGATACCGGCGAGCAGGCCCTGGAGATTACCGAAGCCCTGGTAAGGAGCAGCGCCATCGATGTAGTAGTCATCGATAGCGTGGCGGCTCTGGTTCCCCGGGCTGAAATTGAGGGGGATATGGGTGACCCGCAGATGGGTCTGCAGGCCCGCCTGATGTCACAGGCTCTGAGGAAACTCGCCGCCGCCATAGGCCGGTCCGGTACGGCGGTGGTATTTATCAACCAGTTACGTGAGAAAGTCGGTATCGTCTTCGGCAATCCGGAGGTGACTACCGGCGGCAGGGCGTTAAAGTTCTACAGTTCTACGAGAATAGAATTGAGACGCGCTGAGACTATCAAACAGGGAAACGAAGCTATAGGCAGTCGTGTCAAAGCCAAGGTAGTTAAGAATAAAGTTGCCCCTCCCTTCCGCAGTACCGAGTTCGATATCATGTTCGACCACGGTATCAGCAAGGAGGGCAATATCCTTGATGTGGGTTTAGAGCTGGGGCTGGTAACTAAAGCCGGTGCCTTTTTCTCCTACGGTGATACCCGCCTCGGGCAAGGTCGGGAGAACGCCAAGCAATACCTGAAGGAGAATCCCGAGTTAGCCCAGGAAATTGAAGAAAAAATACGAGCCTCAGCCGGCATTACCCACAATACGATTTCTGACGACGATTAAGGGTACCTGGCTGGATAAGCCAACCGGATGTAGACAAGGGAAAAATAAGGCTGAGGCGAAGGCTTCAGCCTTTTGTGTTTTTTTAAGGGGTTGCGGGTTGATGAGTAAAATAACCGGACTGACGGCAGGTAAAGGACGGGAAAAACGAATAAATGTCTACCTGGACGGCAAATTCGCTTTCAGCCTGCTGGCAGAAGTTGCCCTGAAAGAGTGCTTGATAACAGGCCAGGAAATATCCGAGAGCCGGCTGGAGGCATTGACCGGCGTAGACCGTTATCAGCGCTGCCTGAATGCAGCCCTGCGCTTTCTGGGCTACCGGCCGCGGAGTGAAACCGAAGTAAGGCAGCGACTCAAGAAGCACGGCTTTGAAAGCGATTGCACGGAGAAGGCACTAACCAGGCTGAAGGAGCAGGGACTGGTAGATGACGTTGCCTTTGCCAGGTTCTGGAAAGATAACCGGGAATCGTTCAGTCCGCGGAGCCGCCGCCAGATGAAACTGGAACTAAGGCGTAAGGGACTGGCTATCGATGTCATCGAGCCGGTGATTAATGAAATCAATGAAAGCGATAGCGCCTACCGCGCCGCACTGGGTAAAACCCGGCATCTGCCTTTAGCGGACCGCCAGGTGTTCCGTCGCCGGCTGGGCGCTTACCTGGGTCGGAGAGGCTTTAACTACGACATTATAAAAGAGACAACCGAAAGAATCTGGAAGGAAAATGGGGGAAACACCGGCTAAGACCGGCAATAATTTATTTATTCGGCTGTTATTGGCTTTATAGCACTGATATTAGTGACTAAATATTTAATATGTAAGGAGGTATAAGGTGGAAGGAGGAGCAATTGTATATATTGCCCTGATTTTTAGTTTCATCATAGGTTTGATTGCCGGCGCGCTGGCTGCCTTTCTTTCCCGGCGTCTCATGTTCAACCGCCAGCTACGGCTGGCCGAGAGGAAAGCCGCCAGGATGGTCGCCGAGGCCAGGAACGAGTCCAAAGACATCCTGCAACAGGCGCAGGAAGAAGCCAAAGGAATCAAGGCTTCGGCCGATAGTGACTACCGCGAGCGCCGCTCCGAGCTGCAGCGGCAGGAGAACCGCCTGAACCAGAAGAATGAAACCCTGGACCGCAAGATGGAGGGCGTCGAGCAGCGGGAACGCAGCATGACGAACAAAGAAAAGGAAATCGACTCCACCCGCGGTCAGCTTCTCGAACTCAAAGACAAGCAGTTGAAGCAGCTGGAACTAATTTCCGGGATGTCCAGCACGGAAGCCAAGCAGTCGCTGCTTGACGCCATGGAAGTCGAGTTACATCAGGAATCATCGAGACGGCTCCGCCAGTGGGAGAGCGAGTTGAAAGAACAATCCAATGAGAAGGCTCAGGAAATACTGGCGCTGGCCATACAGCGCAGCGCCTCGGAAATTGTGGCGGAAGCCACGGTATCCGTGGTGCCTCTCCCCAATGACGAAATGAAAGGAAGGCTTATCGGGCGGGAGGGCCGCAATATCAGGGCGCTGGAGCAGGCTACCGGGGTTGACCTTATTATCGACGATACCCCGGAAGCGGTGACGATATCCAGCTTCGACCCGGTACGGCGGGAGATTGCCCGCGTCGCCCTGAACCGGCTCATCCTCGACGGCCGCATTC
>CAYVPT010000079.1:0-9003 GCA_964453865.1 uncultured Dehalococcoidaceae bacterium | reverse complement strand
CGGATATTATGTAATATTGACTGATTGTTCATGTATTTTCCTGTATATTCCTACAGCCACCCTCGCTGCATCCGCTGCTTACCCTTCCTTTTTACCTCCCCCTCCTTTAACAAAGGAGGGGGACCGAGGGGGTGGATTTATTCAAAATCTCTTCCCTCTCTCCTTCATTCTGCCTCCAAAAGAGAGGGGGACACAGGGGGTGAGGTATAGAATCTCATCACTATCCCTTACTCTCCCTCAGCATCGCCCATGATTGCACATCGCTCCCGGGTACGGTGCCCACTTCCACCACCCGGAATCCCAGATGCTCGTATAGCGCTACATTTTTCTCCGCCTGCGTCTCCAGAAAGCAGGGCAGACCTTCTTTATCGATTCTCTCAAATACGGACTTCAACAGCACACTGGCATAACCCTTTCCCTGATAAACCGGATCGATACCCAGTAGTTGCAGATGCCAGTGGGGGAAAGGCGCCTGGCGCTTTCTCACCGATGTCGCATATTCGCCATAGGCTTTCTGCCGGGAGACCGTCCCTGAACCTAGTAATATCGGAAACAAAAAATGACCGCTCAGGATGTTGCTCCAGAACGTTCCACGTCTCGTATCGGAACGAAACCATACTGCCACGCCTTCCAGTTTCGCAGATGTAGCGTAGGCCTCTCCGCACGTTACTCCCTGGCGGACCAGCGATTGAAACATCAGGACCTGTTTTCTTCTCCTCATGGAATCGTCTGGAATGAAATAAGCGGATAGTGGATAGTCCTGGAACGCCCTCGCCATTAACCCCGCCGCCGGTTTTACCTCGGCTTTCGTCAAACGAACGAGACTGTTTATACTATCTGCCATTTTTACCTTTCTTTACCACCGCAACTCCCCCGCGATAGGGAGTAAGGGAGTCAGGTATTTGTATTTTCCGTTCTCCCCGTTACTGCTTACCATAACTCTAAAAACAATTCAAAGCTATTTCAGCCCCTTTTACCCTCGAATTGTTTCCTCTAGAAATCTTTTAGCTTTGTCATCCTGCTTTACATATGCTATAATTAATACTTGAAATAGTCTATAAGGACATATTTATGACCGCGAAATCTGCAAAATCCATAAAAACTGATAAATCCGATAAACCCTCTAAAGACCTCCAGACCTTTATCGAGAACGTCAACAAAAAAGACAAGAAGAACGGACTCAAAATACGTTTTGGTTTTACCAAGCGAAAGAGATAATACCGTACCCGAGTTGCTTCATCTTCTTCTCCGCCGGCGCTTCCCTGAGAACGGCTCTCTCATCGAGAAATCAGGGAGATAGTGCCCCGGAGAATCCATATCCTGAATCCATCCGTTCTCAATGCCCAGTTCCTCCACCAGTTTAATAACCTCCTGGTATTCATCAGGTAATAATCTCCGGTTCAATTCCTTGTAACGATGGGCCCGGTGGGTCGGGTGGTACTGGGCCATAATACCAACAGCAACTCCGGGTGAGACCGCATTGACCAGCCAGGTCAACGATTCCCGGCTGCCGGCGATGCCATTGGGGAGTACCAGGTGACGGATAATCAATCCCTTTTGAGCAATGCCGTCCGCATCTGTCTCCAGGTCGCCGACCTGCCTTTGCATCTCTTTGATAGCCCCCCGCGAGCTCTCCACGTAGCCACGTACCCGCGAATACTTACGTCCGTACTCGTTGGAAGCGTACCTTAAATCGGCCAGGTATACGTCGATAATACCGTCGAGCTCCTTTAACGTCTTGACGGAATCATAGCTGCTGGTGTTGTACACAATCGGCAACCTCAAGCCCATCGGTACCGCCTCCAGTATAGCTCGCGTAATCTGAGGCACAAAGTGGGACGGCGTCACCAGGTTGATGTTGTGGCACTTTAAATCGTCCTGGAGATAAAGCACGCGTTCCGCCAGTACGTGAATATCAACCTCATTATGCTGCTGCACTTTGGGGTCCTGACTTATCTGGTAATTCTGGCAGTAGACGCACCGCATATTACAGTTGCCGAAGAATATCGTCCCCGACCCCCGGCTGCCGGAAAGCGCCGGCTCCTCGCCGTGATGAGCGCCGAACGATGATATTATGGGAAGAGCACCGGAATTGCAGGAACCGCTTTTACCGTTCAATCGTTTAGCGCCGCATTCTCTCGGACAGATATCGCACTCCGCCAGCCGTGCTTCGAGCCGTTCGGCGCGGCGCGACAGTTCTCCCGAACGGTATAATGCGATATATCCCGGCTCATAAGCGCTCATGAAATCTTTCTCCTGACCTCCAGGACCAGCCTGTCTATTCCTACCACTTCTATCTCTTCGTTAATCGTGATATCGCCTTCGACGGATATCGCCTTCCAGTACTCGTTATGTACTTTGACGGTCCCTTTCGGGCAGCACGGCTCCGTTACTTCGCCGGTCATGCCTATCATGCCCTCGGAGCCGGTCACTTTCTTAAGGCGCAGGCTGGGTATCACCGCCTTATGCATGATAAGAACGAAGAAGACTATCACCAGCCCGACTATCAGAATGATTGACCAGGTAATTTTGATATCGAAGAACCACAACCCGAGAAAGATAAGCGCCAGTATGGCTACATCGTCCAAGAACGATATCGCGACAATTAACCAGGCTTTTCGCGCGGACATCTCACCCTTCTTATCCATTTCTCACCACTCCCGGGGACGCCACTTTTGCCCAGGGGAAATGCATCAACTGCCCTTTCTCCACCAACTCGTCGACGGTATGAGTCAGCGTCCAGCTTTCCAGCACTTCGATAATATGGTCGATTCCCCTGACTCTTGCCCCCCTGTCCCGCCAATTTTCACCGGTCAGGTCCGCCGCCAGACCTTCCGATTCCAGCCAGGCCACCAGGGTCTCCCAGTGCTGGAAAAGGGATAAAAGAATATAGCCGTCCTTACAGCGAAAGATTTGGAAGGCGTTATTCCAGTGGCGGCTGCCCTGTCTCTTCGATACAATGCCTTCGTAAAAATAGCGCACCAGAGCATGGTCGAGGGTGGCCGCCACGCACTCCATGATGGAGACATCGATATGCTGGCCACGGTGGGTCTTTTGCCGGTGCCACAACGCCAGGAGAATACCGTTGGCGGCAAAGAGCGAAGCAGTATGATATGCTTGACTGCCGGCCAGCTTTAACGGTGCCTGCGGTTCACCGGTTACCGACAACCAGCCTCCCATCGCCTGCATGACGAGGTCGGACGCTTTCCAGTCACGGTACGGCCCGCTCTGCCCGAAGGGCGTAATGGAAGCCATGACCAGTCCGGGATTTTCTTTATTGAGAGCGTCATACCCCAGTCCCAGCGAATCCAGATATCCCGGAGCTTCCGTTTCGACCAGTACATCGGCTTTCTTTACCAGGCTCAAAAACTGTTCCTGCCCGGGCTTTTCAAGACGGACAACCCCGGCACCCATATCCGATAGGATTCCGATACAGAGCGCACCCTTTTCATCGGTCAGGTCGAGTATACGATAACCGGAGAGGACAGTGCCTTTTGGCCGCTGATTCATTGTAAAAGCCTGTTAGCGAAAGGCATTATTTCTGCTGCTTTTGTATCTTGGACCACTCATCCCGCAATGAAACAATCCTGTTGAACATTAATTTTTCCGGAGACGAATCGGGGTCAACGCAAAAATACCCCAGCCTTTCGAACTGGTACCGACTCCCGGGTGGGGTACCGGCCAGAGTAGGTTCAACCCGACACGATGGCAGTATCTCAAGGGAATTCGGATTTAAGTAGTCCGCGCAATCAGAGCCGTCTTCCACATCCATGGGGTCTTCCTTGTTGAACAGGTGATCGTACAAACGTACTTCGGCTTCCAGCGATTGTTCTGCCGAAACCCAGTGCAGCGTTGATTTGACCCTACGTCCGTCCGGGGAATTACCGCCCCGCGTGGCCGGATCATAAGTGCAGTGGACCTCCGCCACCTCTCCGCTCTGTTCATCTTTGACTACACCCACGCAGGTGATAAAGTACGCATACCTTAACCTTACCTCGCGGCCCGGCACCAGACGGAAGTACTTCGGAGGGGCCTCTTCACGAAAATCATCCCGTTCAATATACAGAACTCGCGAAAAAGGTACCTTTCGCGTCCCGGCGGCGGTATCTTCGGGGTTATTCACCGCATTGAATTCCTCCACCTGGCCTTCCGGGTAGTTATCGATTACCAGGCGCAATGGACGCAGCACGCCCATAACACGTTGGGCTCGCTGGTTTAAATCTTCACGCAGGCAGTGTTCCAGAAAGGCAACATCGGCGGTGCTGTTGGTCTTGGCCACGCCGGTACGCTGGCAGAAGTTCCGGATAGCTTCCGGGGTGTAGCCCCGACGCCGCAAGCCGGATAGCGTCGGCATCCGTGGGTCGTCCCAACCACTCACCCGTCTCGTTTCCACAAGCGGCCGGAGTATGCGTTTACTCATCACGGTATAGGTCAGGTTTACCCTGGCGAACTCTATCTGCTGCGGGCGGTACACGCCCAGCGCGTCGAGGAACCAGTCATAGAGAGGGCGGTGGTCTTCGAATTCCAGCGTGCAGATGGAATGGGTAATCCCTTCCATGGAGTCGTTAAGGCCGTGGGTCCAGTCGTACATCGGATAGAGGCACCACGTATCGCCAGTGCGGGGGTGGCTGGTGTGCAGGATGCGGTACATGACCGGGTCGCGCATGTTCAGGTTGGGAGAAGCCATGTCTATCTTCGCCCGCAGCACCCGTGTACCGTTCAGGAATTCACCGGCCCGCATGCGCCTGAACAGGTCCAGGCTTTCCTCTTTCGGCCTCTCCCGGTACGGGCTCGGTTTACCCGGCTCGGTCAGGGTGCCCCGGTAATTCCTGATTTCCTCGGCGTTGAGGTCGTCGACGTAGGCTTTGCCGGACTCGATGAGCTGCACGGCATAGTCGTACATCGGCTCGAAGTAGTCGGACGCGAAGAACAATCGGTCTTCCCAGTCCCATCCCAGCCAGTGTATATCGTCTATGATAGCATCGATGTACTTCTGCTCTTCCTTGGTGGGGTCGGTGTCATCAAACCGCAGGTTGCAGAGACCGCCGAACTCCTCGGCGATGCTGAAACTGATCCAGATAGCTTTAGCGTGCCCTATATGCAGGTAGCCGTTGGGCTCCGGCGGAAACCGGGTATGCACCCGCCCGTCGTACTTGTTCGTCAGAAGGTCCTGGCGGATAATATCCCGGATGAAATCTTTGGGCGCTTGTGAATTATCTGTAGTCATATACCTCTATTGTCCTCCTTTCCTTCTTTCAAACATCGGTTATATGTCTAGCTTATCCAGTGCGACCTTTATCCTCTTTAAACATCTTTCTTTACCCAGCACTGCCATCGTCTCAAAAAGCGGTGGTGAGGCTGTTCGACCCGTCACTGCCGACCGCAGGGCCCCGAAAAGCTGCCCCGCCTTGAGCCCTAAATCCCCGGCAAGACGCCGGAGCGTATCTTCCAGTAAATCATGGCTGAAGCTTTCCAGTGAGGACAGTTTTTCTTCGGCGGCTTTCAAGGCGGCTAATGTGGACTCTTCGGTCATCTTCTTACCAATTAGCATCGCAGCTTCGTATTCCGGCGTATCTATAAAGAAGAAGTCGGCATATATGGCCGCTTCTGCTAGCGTATTTATACGCTCCCGTATCAGCGGCATCATTTGCCGTACATAGTCGGTATCCAGCGGCCTTTTTACCTCTTTGGGTAAACCCTTTTCCAGGAACGGGAGCACCCTTTCTGTCAATTCATCCACGTTGAGACCGCGTATGTATACCCCGTTCATCCAGTCGAGTTTGTCACGGTTGAAAACGGCGGCCATTTTGCCGATGCGTTCGAGGGAAAAGAAGTCGATAAGTTCCTGCCTGGTCATCAGTTCCGTTTTATCATCCAGCGACCAACCGATTAGCGAGAGAAAGTTAAACATGGTTTCAGGGAGGTAGCCTTTTTCACGATAATCGAGTAGAGACACGTCACCATGCCGTTTACTCAGCTTGGCACGGTCGGGGCCGACAATCAAAGGGTGATGCACGAAAAGGGGAGGCGTGATATCCAGGGCACGGTATATCAGCAGGTGCTGGGGAACGCTGGATATCCACTCTTCGGCCCGGATAACGTGGCTGATTTTCATAGCACTGTCGTCGACGACACTAGCCAGGTGATAAGTAGGGTAACCGTCCGATTTCAGCATAACGAAGTCATTGATGGTGCTGCACTCGAAGGTAACGTCGCCGTAAATGAGGTCGGTAAAACTCATCTGCCCATCCAGTGGTACCTTGAAGCGTACAACCGGGGTAATGCCTTCGGCTTCTTTCTCGGCACGTTCCTGCAGAGATAGGTCGCGGCAGTGGCGGTCATAGCCGTACGATTGCTTGCGGGCTGCCTGCTGCCGGCGCATGTCTTCAAGTCGCTCGGGGGAGCAGTAGCAGTAGTAGGCATCTCCCTGGGTTATTAATCTCCCGGTAGCTTCCCGGTACAGTTCCAGGCGCTGGGACTGATAGTAGGGTCCGTAGTCACCGCCGACGTCCGGCCCTTCGTCCCAATCTATGCCCATCCATTTCAGTGCTTCCATGATGGCTTCGACAGCACCTTCTGCCTTGCGGGCGAGGTCGGTATCCTCGATGCGGAGGATAAAGGTGCCGCCGTAGTGACGCGCCATGAGGTAGTCGAAGATGGCCGTGCGGATGTTGCCGACGTGGGGTCGACCGGTGGGACTGGGAGCAAAGCGGACTCTGACGGGCGCGGCCATAGCTAACCTTTCTGGCGAGTATATACTCTCCCATTCTACCACCCCATAGCTACAAAATTCCAGACCAGCGATTTTTTTAAGGGAAACAATTCGTAGCTGTTTAGCTTTGATTTGTTTTTAAAGTTATGTTAAGCGGGGTGGCGAGACGGTTACATCATATACTGAGGGCTAAGCAGAGGATGAAACGGGGCGGCTTGGGTGGGAATAGATATGAAACGAGGTGGGGTGCGCGAGGAATAAATGTATCATCCATCTCCTAGCTTGATATTTCAATCTATCACCCTAGCCCCCTTCCTTTGGGAAAGGAAGGGGGAATATTTACAAATGGAATTCTGCATATTGGGGAATAATTTTATAAAGGCCAGTAACGTGCGTGGAGAGAAGGAACGACCGCCACCTTTTCCCCCCGCCATCGGGGTTTTTTAGAGTTATTTGCCGGGATAAGTCACGAATGGTGCGAGGGCAACCCGGGTGGGGAAGCACAAACCTTCGCCGAGATTCTTCGCGGCACTCAGAATGACAACCGGTTGAGATTGCCGCGTCGTCTTCCCCAGGCAGGACTCCTCGCAATGACACCAGGCGAGATGATTTTGTTTTTCTTTGCAAGGCTTTATAATTAATAGAGAAGAGTCATCCAGCAGAGGGAGGTCAGCGATGGAGACGGATGCGATGGACAGGATTGTACGCGGCAGGGGGAAATCGGTGACGGTGGTGGTGAGCCGAAGGGTTTTCCCGGGTAAGGAGAAGGAGTACGAGGAGTGGGTGCGGCGGATGATTGCGCTGGCGACGGAAGCACCGGGGAGTACCAATGTTACCATGCTGGCGCCGGAGCAGGGCAAGCCGGGGTTGCACCACCTGGTGATACGGTTCGCCGACGAGGTGTCAATGCACACGTTTGAGACCTCATATGACCGGCAGAAACTATCGCACGAGGCGGATGCCTTTTCCCAGAGAATCCGCCAGGAAGCGACGGGGCTGGAGACGTGGTTCGCCATCCCGGAATGCCCGGAGCTGGCGGCGCCGCCGCACTGGAAGATGGCCGCGGTTACTTTTCTGGCGGTTTACGTGATGTCTGTAGCCATAATCCGTCTGGTACAATGGCTTTTTACAGGCTTGAACTTTTACCTGGAGACCGTGCTGGTAGCCGCCCTGCTGGTGAGTATTTTAACTTGGGTGGTGATGCCGTTTTTAAGCCAGCGCGTGTTCCGGAAGTGGCTGTATAAGTAGATATTAGAGTTGTGACCTATCCCCCTGACCCCCTTCCCTTGTGGATTAAGGGAAGGGGGTAGTTTTTTATTAAAATCCACCCCCTCAGTCCCCCTCCTTTAGGAAAGGAGGGGGAAGAGTTTTGAGAGGGAGCTGGCGCCCCCTCTTGCTGCGCACTCCCCCTTCTGGTGTACGGAAATCCCCTTTTACAAGGAGGAAAATGATTTTTGTTATTGAATGAGATTGCCACGTCGCTGCGCTCCTCGCAATGACATTAGGGGGGAGGGGGACACCCGCGGGATAAGCCGATGGTGATACTGGGCGGCCGGGGTGGGAAAAGATAACACACGAGGGGAGTGGAGAAAACAATTGACGGACTGATTGATTGACGGTTAAAATAGCCAAAGAGACCGTTAAGGAGAGTCGTCATGAAGCATATCTGGGCGCCGTGGCGCATCGAGTATATCCAGGCGGAAAAACCGGCAGGGTGCATCCTCTGCGATAAGCCCAAAGAGGACAAAGACATTGAAAACTATATCCTCTACCGGGGCAAAGAGAACTTCATCATGCTCAACTGCTATCCTTACAATCCGGGCCACCTGCTGATAGCCCCGTACCGGCATATCAGTACGCCGGAAGAATTAACCGTGACCGAGCGGAACGAGCACTTCGAGTTGATGAGCCGGAGCATCGCCGTCTTGAAAAAGGAATTAGAGCCGGGAGGTTTTAATACCGGGGCTAACCTGGGGAAAGTGGCGGGGGCCGGTATCGATGACCATTTCCACAGCCATATCGTGCCCCGCTGGCAGGGGGATACCAACTATATACCTGTCCTGGGCGATATCAGGGTCGTGCCGCAGGCCCTGGCCGATACTTACCAAGCTCTCGCGGGTAAGTTTTAACGGTAAACTGGTGGGCTGCCATCATAATACCTTGCTCCGTAGTAGTAAAGGCCGGTAGCGTCAAGGGGATGGGTGTTGAAGAGTTAATCCATTATCTATTATCCCAATATCTATAGTCTTTGTATGAATAGACGATATACGTCCAATTTAGACCAAGAAGAG
>CAYVPT010000078.1:0-9038 GCA_964453865.1 uncultured Dehalococcoidaceae bacterium | reverse complement strand
GCGGACGTACAGCTCATGCCGCCATCGTCAGCCGCGAGCTGGGCATCCCGTGCGTGGTGGGCTGTGAAAAAGCCACCGCCACTCTTAAAGACGACCAGGTGATAACGGTTGATGGCGGCAACGGTAAGGTCTATGACGGCAAGATAGAAGTTGCCAGTGACATTAAGATACGCGCCCGCGGCGAGGTCAAGACCAAGACCAAGCTCCTCGCCAACCTGGCACAGCCGGATATCGTCGACCGCGTGGCGATTAGGGATGTCGACGGCATCGGCCTGCTGCGTGCCGAGTTCATGGTAGCCGAAATCGGGGAACACCCCAGCGCTATGATTGAACAGGGTCGCGGCGGCGAGTTTACCGAAAAACTCGCCCGCGAACTGATGAAGTTCGCCAAAGCCTTCTACCCGCGCCAGGTAGTCTACCGAACCAACGATTTCAAGTCCAACGAATATAAGGCCCTCAAGGGCGGCGATAAGTTTGAAGAAGATGAAGAGAACCCCATGATTGGTTACCGCGGCGCGTCGCGGTACATTACGGACATCGAGACATTCGTGCTGGAACTCGACGCCATCAAGAAGGTCAGGGAGCAATACGATAACCTGTGGGTCATGATTCCCTTCGTGCGAACCGTAAAGGAAATGGCAGACACCGTCAAGATAATGGGGGAAAACGGGCTGAAGCGCTCCGATAAATTCAAGCTCTGGATGATGTGCGAGGTGCCTTCCAACGTTATCCTGCTGGAGGACTTCATCAATGTCGGCATCGACGGGATATCGATAGGCTCCAACGACCTTACCCAGCTGACGCTGGGCATCGACCGCGATAGCGCCAAGCTAGCGGCCAGCTTCGACGAGCGTAACGAAGCCGTCATGATATCCATCGAAAAAGTAGTCAGGACCTGTAAAGCCAGGGGCGTTACCTGCTCCATCTGCGGTCAGGCGCCTTCGGTCTACCCGGAAATCACGGAAAAGCTGGTGGAATGGGGTGTAACGTCCGTCTCCGTCAGCCCGGACATGATTGATATTACGCGGGATATCATCGCGGCAGCCGAGAAGAAACTGGGCAACTAAATAACCACCGGTGCGGAAATACGGCAGGCAGCCATGACGGAACTGAAAAGGATAACCACACCGTGGAGTTATTCACAGGCAGTTGCCGCCGGGGACTTTGTTTTTCTCGCGCTGCACCGCGGCTTCGGCGCGGACTTCACGTTACTAAACCAAGAGATGTGCAACCTATCTGGCTAGGAATTCTAATAGAAGCTTATTGAAATCTTCGGGGCGCTCGAATTGCGGTAGATGTCCACAGGGGTCAAAGATGTGGAGCTCCGAGTTGGGGATTTTTTCCCTAGCGACGTAGGCATGGGCTACAGGCCGATAATTGTCCTGCTGACCCCAGATAATTAGAGTCGGTGCGGTGATAGTAGGCAGGTTATCCGTCAGATATCTGATTATATCGGCACGGGCGCCGTGAAAGTCCTCGATAGCGCGAAGCATAGTCAGAGCGGACTTGGACGCACCGGGCAGAGAAGACAGCTGGTAATACATTTCGACCATCTCGTCTGTTATCAAAGCCGGGTCGTTTACCATCGTTTTCCAGAACTTGGCGATTAACATCCGGCTGGGTCGCGCGATGAGTTCACCAATGATGGGGAGTTTAAATAATCGAAAAAGAAAAGGAGTATCACTACCAAATCCCCAGCTGGTCACCAGTACCAGCTTATCTAGTTTATCCGGAAACATTAGGGCAAAGTATTGTGAATAATAACCACTGACACAGTTACCAACCAGGCTGGCGCGTTCCAGGTGCTGGGTTTCCATGAAGTCGCTAATGAACTGAGTTGTGTAGTCTGACAAGTCTTTCCAATTGGAAGGTAACTTGGGCTTATCGGAGCGACCAGCTCCGACCAGGTCGATGGCGTACACGCGATGATGCTGTGCCAGGGCATTGATGTTGTGAACCCAATCCTCTACGGAACCACCTCCCAAATGCAGCAAGATAACCGCCGTTCCTTTATCCCCGGCTGCCCAGAAGCGTGTATTGATGTTACCTACTTTGACATACTGGTCTTGTGGTTTCTGTACTGACATATTCAAACCTTTGACTATCGTATTTCTTCGCTGGTTTTTTAAGATAGGTAATTATATTACCAATCCGTCAGCTTATCAATCATGAGACTACGCCCTTTTATACTTACGTCTCGGCTAAATTCAATTTTTGTTTTGTACAACCAAGTAATTTTTTTATAGACTTTTTAGTCGTGTAATGCTACTTTAAGGACGGGATAAAAATCACCCCTATTTTACTTATGGAAGATGTGATGATTGAAGGCGTGGCGTACCGGAGAGACTTGTAAAAAGCGGCCAGCCGGTACTAAACTGGGCATGAGGTGATAGAACAGCTCCATATACGTAAAATGACCGAGGCGAGGGAAGAAAGCCTCTCTCCTCATGCCGCCAAAAGCCGGTTATCGCGCGGCAGGATAAGGGCGGAAGAACCCGACCCGGTACGTACTGCTTTCCAGCGCGACCGCGACCGCATCATCCACTGCAAGTCTTTCCGGCGGCTGAAGCATAAAACACAGGTGTTTATCGCCCCCCTCGGCGACCACTATGTCACCCGGCTGACCCACACGCTGGAGGTCTCCCAGATTGCCCGCACCATCGCCCGGGCTTTGAACCTCAATGAGGACCTTACCGAGGCGATAGCCCTGGGGCACGACCTGGGGCACACGCCGTTCGGGCACTGGGGGGAGGATACCTTGAATGAGCTTTACAGCGGGGGATTCCGCCACAACGAGCAGAGCCTGCGCATCGTCGACCTTCTGGAGAAGGACGGGCAGGGACTCAACCTTACTTGGGAGGTCAGGGACGGCATTGTCAATCATTCCAAGAGCGACGTGGCCATCCTGGGCAAGGACTGGGGAGAGGTAGGCACCCTCGAAGGCGAGGCAGTCAAGATAGCGGACATGGTCGCCTATATCAACCATGACATCGGCGACGCCATCAGGGCCGGAATACTTACTGAGAACGAGCTGCCCCTCTCGGCTATCAATGTGCTGGGGAATACCCACTCGCTGCGCATTAATACCATGGTTAACGATATAATCCGGAGTTCATGGGAGGCGTGTGCCGGTGAAAAAACTCCGGGGAAACCGGCAATAATCATGAGTCCTCCGGTGCTGGCTGCCGCCGATATCCTGCGAGATTTCTTATTCGATACGGTCTACAACCCGAGCACCGGACGCGCTGAAGCCGCGAATGCTAAATACGTAGTGATATTTTTATACCGGTATTTCAACACTCACGAGGACAGGCTGCCGGTGGAATACCGTAGCCACGCCGATACCACCGAGCGGGGGGTAGTGGACTACATCGCCGGTATGACCGATCAGTACGCCCTCAGAATCTCCGAGGAACTCAGGAAGAGGGGCCAATTCTAACCTGTCCGTTGTAACTGTGTATTGATTTTTTATAGTACTAGTAATATAATCATTACCTTGATAGCCTGTATCAATGCAAAAGAAAAGTCCCTTTTTCATATTATTGATAGGAGGCGGCAGATATGATGAAAGACTTCAAGGCATTTATACTGAGGGGTAATGTGGTGGACCTGGCGGTGGGCATCATCATCGGGGTGGCCTTCGGCGCCATTATTTCGTCTTTCGTTAACGACATACTGATGCCCCCCATCGGCCTGGCCCTAGGTGACCTGGATTTCGCCAATATGCTGGTTATCCTCAAGGAAGGCACCACTCCGGGGCCGTATGCCTCGCTGGCGGCCGCCAAAGAGGCCGGCGCGGTTACCATCAACTACGGCACTTTTGTCAACGTTATCATCAATTTCCTGATAATAGCCGCGGTGGTCTTTTTCTTCGTGGTGCGGCCTATCGCCAGGCTTCATGCCCGGCAAAAGGCGGCGGAACCCGCGGCGCCGACGACTAAAGACTGCCCCTACTGTTTTTCGGCTATCCCTGTACAAGCGACCCGCTGTCCCAACTGCACCTCGGAGCTGAAATCGGCCTGAGAGCGGCTTTTTAGACTAGGTAGACATTGAGGTTCTGTTTACATCCGGTTGGTAGGTGCTTACCTCACCCCTGACTCCTCTCCAGCCAGAGACACTGGGAAGAAACCACAGAAATTAATAGCTGGAGAGGGGAGTTCAGGAGAGAGGGGGCTTCGCCCCCTCTCATATACTCTCCCCCTCTTGAACACCATAGAAAAACGAGTTAAAAGAATACACCTGTTCGAGAGGTATCCCTTTTCTTTCGGTGAAAATAGTATTAGAATATAACGGTCAGTAACTTTTCACCGGAATGAATCCCCCAGTCCACTTTTATTAAAATACAGTGATTACCATTATTGACTATAACGCCGGGAATATCCGGAGCGTGCTGCGCGCCTGCCGGGAAGTTGGAGCTGAAGCCGCCACAACCAGCGATCCTTCCGCGGTGGTTAAAGCGGAAAAGATTATCTTTCCAGGGGTGGGCGCGGTACCCAGCGCCATGGCTTACCTGAAGAAAACAGGTCTTGATACAGCTATTAGTAATGCCTTTCAAGCAGGCACCCCGATACTGGGTATCTGCCTGGGGGCGCAGATTATCCTCGATAGCTCCGAGGAGGGGCCGCAGAAGTGCCTTGGATTGATTCCCGGAAAGACGGTGCGGTTCCGTTTGAAAGACAAGCTGCTCAAGATACCGCACATGGGCTGGAACGAGTTAAAAGTGTTACAGTCCCACCCCCTGCTGGAAGGCATTAAAGCCGGCGACGAGTTCTACTTCGTCCACTCTTATTACCCCCAGCCTGCCGACGCGGAGAACCTCTATGCGGTGGCCAGTCACGGCGGTGACTTCGGTGCGGCGCTGGGATACCGGAACATCTTCGCCACCCAGTTCCACCCGGAAAAAAGCGGGCGACTGGGGCTCGAAATGCTGGAGCGGTTCGTGCGGTGGGATGGGAATATCTAGTATATAACAATCACGTCATTCTGGCGTAGGCCAGAATCCACCCCCTTTCGCCCCTCTGGATTCCAGCTTTCGCTGGAATGACAGCGGGATGTATAATAAGCAGTTATGTTAAGTAAAAGACTGATAGTTTGCTTGGACGTACGCGGCGGCAAGCTCGCTAAGAGCATTAAATTCGTTGATACGAAGGACATCGGCGACCCCATCGTTAAAGCCCGCCAGTATTACGAGGATGGCGTCGACGAACTGGTCTTCTACGACATTACCGCCTCCCGGGAGGAACGTGATATCATGATAAACCTGGTAGAAGAAGCAGCTTCGCAGATTTTCATTCCCTTCTCGGTAGGCGGCGGGATACGTTCCGTGGATGACGCCACGAAACTCAGGAAAGCCGGCGCCGAGAAAGTCAACGTGAACACCGCCGCCGTCAAGCGGAAAGAGCTGATAACCGAAATAGCCCGCGCCATCGGTTCCCAGAGTACCATACTATCCATGGACATCAGGAAGGTGAACCCGACGCCGGAGATGCCTTCCGGATACGAGATAGTCATCAACGGGGGCGTGACGCCCACGGGCATCGATGCGCTGTGGTGGGCGAAAACCGGCGAGGAGCTGGGGGCTGGAGAGCTGGTCATCAACTCCATCGATGCCGACGGCACTAAAGACGGCTACGAGATAAATCTCACCAGGATGATTGCCGACTCCGTAGGCATTCCCGTTATCGCCTCGGGCGGGGCGGGCAAGCCGGAACACCTTTACGATGTCCTCACCGAGGGCCATGCCGATGCCGCCCTAGTGGCATCAATCGTCCACTACGGCGAATACACCTGCCGGGCTCTAAAAGAGTACCTGCACGGTCGCGGTATCAAAGTGCGAATGAGTTATTAGGCTTCAAGGCCTACGAAACTTCGTCCTATCTTTAAGGTTTAATAAGGGGCGTTGGGGAGAATAGATAATACCTCGTTTATTTGAAAAAAGGAGGTAAATCCTATGGCTGCTGAACTTGAAAACCTTGTCCGTTTGAACAAATCCCATATTAAACCGGCTATTGACGTGCTTGACCGCGCCTTTGAAAATAACCCGATAAATATTGCTTTTCTTCCGGATGAGTCCGAAAGAAAAAAGAAGTCACGTCACATATTCGAATTTTTTCTTCGTTACGGTTTTTTATACGGTGAAGTGTACGCCACATCCCCGAAGCTGGAAGCCGTAGCCATGTGGCTCACTTCTGATAAATCCGATTTTACCCTGTGGAGAATGCTCAGGAGCGGAGTGATACCCTTTATATTCAGATTTGGTGGTAAAAATGTCTTAAGGATGATATCTATTACCAACCGTTTTGTCGAGATACATAAGAAGTACGCCCCCTTCCCTCATCTGTACGCATGGTATATTGGCGTTGATCCCGATTTCCAGGGGAAAGGTCTCGGCAATACCCTGCATCGAGCCATGCTAGCCAGAGCTGACAGTGAGCGATTGCCCTGCTACCTGGAAACACAAAAAGAAGAGAATATGGTTTTATGGTCACGTTATGGATTCAAGGTCATCAACGAAACCGTCATCCCGGGTACTGAAGTCAAGCATTGGGCTATGTTGAGAGAGAAGACTGGTTAGTGCTGTATTTAACCGGGTCTGTTTACCCATTTCTCCCTCAGGCAATCTTGAGATAGTTGGGAATAATTAATTAGCTTGCGCAATTACAGACGCATTGTTGAAAAAGTAGTATAATATATAATTGTCCCATAAGGAACCATGAGTGTTATCGACGAAGTAAAACAGAAAATAGACATCGTCGAGGTTATCAGCCAGTACGCCACACTGAAAAAAGCCGGCCGTAACCTCACCGCCCTGTGCCCGTTCCACAGCGAGAAAAATCCGTCTTTCTTCGTTTACCCGGAACAGCAGAGCTGGCACTGCTTCGGCGCCTGCAATACCGGCGGCGATGTTTTCGCCTTCGTCATGAAAAAAGAGGGACTGGACTTCGGGGAAGCGCTGCGGACCCTGGCCGAGAGAGCCGGCGTTACCCTCCCCTCCCGAACGGCACAGCGGGAGAAAAAAGAGGAAAAAGAAGAGTTTTACAGCATTAATGATGCCGCCGCCCTCTACTTCCACAATCTGCTGCTCAACTCCCCCGCGGCGGAGAAAGCACGCAAGTACGCTACGCAACGGGGATTCACTTTAAAGACCATCGCCGATTTTCAACTCGGTTTCAGTCTCGATGGCTGGGAAGACCTGAAGCAGTATCTTAAGGAGAAAGGCCATACCGAAGAGACCATGGTCGCTGCCGGACTTCTCAGTAAATCGGACGACGGCCGTACCTACGACCGGTTCCGCGGCAAGCTGATGTTCCCCATCCGCGATAGCCGGGGGCGGGTAACCGGCTTCGGCGCCAGGGTGCTGGACGACTCGCTGCCGAAGTACGTGAACTCGCCGCAGACACCGACCTTCGATAAAAGCGGCACCCTCTACGGCATCGAACGTGCCGCGGCAGAAATAAGAAAGCAGGACAGGGCCATCATCATGGAAGGCTACATGGATGTCATTATGGCCCACCAGAATGGTAGCTCCAACGCGGTGGCTTCCATGGGAACAGCGATTACGGAAACGCAGGTGAATATCCTGAGGAAGCTGAGTAAAAACCTGGTCCTGTCCCTTGATGCCGATGCTGCCGGCGAGGAAGCCATGCTGCGTACCGTCAACTATGAAAATATCCTGAACAACGAAATAAGGGTAATCATCCTGCCGGAAGGCAAAGACCCTGATGATGTCATTAAAGAAGACATCAATAACTGGCAGATTTTAATAGACCGGGCGGTGCCGTTGATAGATTTCATGTTCGAAAAAACCACGGCAAACCTGGATTTATCCACCGCCAGGGATAAATCTGGCGCCGTAGAGAATCTTTTACCCGTTATCGCCGCCATCAGCGACCCTATCCGGCAGGCGCACTACCTGCAGAAAATGGCGGGACTGGTAGACGTGGACATGGGCACCATTAAAGCGTCGCTGAGCAGGCTGAAAACAACGCCGGTCAGACGCAAGGTACCGGCGCGACAACCGGCGACCAACGGAATACCGGGTAAAGGTGCGTCCAGTTCTAAGGAAGAATATCTTTTAGCTATGCTTCTACAATTCCAGGAGCTAAAAAAAACCTCCATATCCACAGAAGAATTATTACCGAAATACTTTTTAAATAGTGAAAATAGAGAAATATTTAATGCTTGGCAAGAAGCTAAAGATATTAATGAATTAAAAGAAAAGCTTGATAGTGCTATCTACGAACACTTTGATACGTTAATAAATATAAATTTACCAGTGACGGAGATAAATGTTGAAAAAAGATATGAAGATTATATTATAGAATTGAAGAAAAAATACATTAAGAATTTATTTGCCATGAAAGCGGCTTCAGCGGAACCGGTAGATGATGCTAGTAGCCAAGAGATTATTGATACAAGTAACCAACTTCATAAAATAGAAATCCACAGTAGTGAGAAATGGAATTCTCCGTTTACAAAGAGAATAAGGAGATAGCCGATGGATAAGGAAAAGAACAAACATGATGCCATGGATAATGGTGATGAAAAAGAAGAAGTACAGCACCCAAAAGCCGACGATTCCGATGAAAAACCGGAGGCCGAGTTTAATGGCGACGCCGAAGCCGATGAAGAAACAGAAGATGAGGATGCCTCCGAAGATGACGAATTCTGGACCAAAGAGAAGCATCCTGACGCTAAAAAGAAAGAAGGGTCGCTGGAACTGGAGATAGAATTACCTGCCGATGATATGGTCGAGCAGGATATTACGGATGACCCGGTACGCATCTACCTTCATGAAATCGGGCGGGTGCACCTCCTGACCGCCGATAATGAAAAGACCCTGGCCAAGCAGATGGAAGAGGGCAAATACATCACCAATATCAAGCAGGAATATGCCCAGAAACACGGTCGGCAGCCTCCCGCCACCGATATCATCATGGCGATACTCCATAATCTCAGTCAGTCCGCTCAGCTAATCTCCCTGCTCCGGGGCCAGCTGGGTCTGCCCGAGACAGACGGCTTTCTGGCGAGTACCTATG
>CAYVPT010000077.1:0-9111 GCA_964453865.1 uncultured Dehalococcoidaceae bacterium | reverse complement strand
GCAGTCTGGGCATAGCGGTCGAACTCCCCGGGGGGTACGTATCGTTTAACGCTGGCGTGTTCGGGAGAAGGGCTCAAATACTGACCGATGGTCAGAATATCACATCCAACTTCGCTTAAGTCCCTCATTACGTTCATGACTTCTGCCGGCTCTTCGCCCAGTCCCAGCATTATCCCCGACTTCGTCACGGCATTCGGCTGGATATCCTTAGTCTTCTTCAATAGCCCCAGCGACCGGTTATAATCGGCTTTCGGCCTGATGTCGGGGTATAGCCGGGGGACTGTCTCCATGTTGTGTCCCAGTACTTCGGGGAGGGCCTGTAATACGGTATCCAGGGCTTCCGTCGAGCCCTGATAATCAGGGATGAGGATTTCCACTTTTACCCCGGGCTCGATGGAGTGGAGCGCTCGTATCGTGTCACTGAAATGCCGGGCGCCTCCGTCGGGCAGGTCATCCCTGGTTACGGAAGTGATGACGGCATACTGCAGTCCCAGTCTGTTTACAGCCTCGGCGATGTTTGCCGGTTCGCCGGCATCGATGGAGGCCGGGTGTCCTTTCTCGATAGCGCAGAAGCGGCAGTGGCGGGTACAGGTATCACCCAGAATCAGGAAAGTGGCCGTACGGTGGGAAAAGCACCTGCCCAGGTTCGGGCAGGCGGCGTTCTGACAGACTGTATTCAACCGGAGGTCAGCCAGCAGGGTATTCATTTTGGAAACCTCGGACGGCCTGGAGAGTGTCTGCCTCAGCCACGGGGGCAACGCCTTCTTTTTAGTATTTGTCACTATACTCATTTAATAATGTTGTTTCTCCCGGTTGAATATCGAGGTTGAAAACCTGGTTAAACGACTGTATTATCGGTGTGATAAAGTCCTCAATAGACGGCTCAACGCCGGATATTTGAGCTACCGAGGTTATCTTTTTATCGAGTACCCCGCAGACGGCGATATAGGCAAAGCGCCTCAGGTCGGTATTTACATTCAGCGTAAAGCCGTGCGTCGTTATGCCGTGTGAGACATGGATACCGATAGACGATATCTCGGCATCGTTCACCCATACTCCCGGCGCGTCGGGCACCCGGCGGGCCGGGATGTCGAACCGGGCTAATGTTTTAATGACGACCTCTTCCAGATTATATATGTATTGTCTGACCGTCAGTCCCCGGCTCTTCAGGTCGAAGATGGGGTAGCCCACCAGCTGCCCCGGGCCGTGGTAGGTAATGCCCCCGCCCCGGCTGGAATGACAGACGGGTATCCCTTCCTGCTTCAGCCTCTCCTCCGTGACCAGTAAGTGCTCCGGCTGGTGGCCTGACTTGCCCACTGCCATTACCGGGGGATGCTGGAGGATTAAAATGATATCGTTGGAAATTTCACCCTGGTGACGGGCGTTCCGCAGTTGTTCCTGTAAGTGGCAGGCGCGCCGGTAATCTACCGTCCCGAGATAGTAGGACACGCACGCGTCCCTGGTTGCCAGGTTTGAAGGTACCGCCGGGAAGCTCATTAGGTCTTTCTCCTTTTCGGTACCAGGTGGATGGCCTCTCCGCTAACATCCAGGACTGCTTCGTGGAATCCCTCGGAGAGGGTTGGATGGGCATGTATGGTATCCGATATATCTTTCAGGCTGGCACCGAGCTTCATCGCCAGTGTCGCCTCACCTATCATCTCGGAGGCGTGAGGCGCCAGAATATGGACGCCCAGGACCTTTCCCTTTGACGCGTCGGCAATAACCTTGATAAAACCCCCTTCTCCCAGGATAAGGCCCATCCCGTTAGCGGTCAGAGGGAACCTGCCGACGGCTATTTCGTAATTCCTGGCCCTGGCTTCGTTCTCATTCAGGCCGACCGCGGCAATCTCGGGACGGGAAAAGATGCAGCGGGGTACGGCCTGGTAGTCCATAACCGCCGGGTGGTCCATCGCGTTCTCCGCGGCGATAATACCTTCGCGGGACGCTACGTGGGCGAGCATCCACCCCCCGACGGCGTCTCCAACGGCATAGATGCCGGTAATACTGGTTTCCATCTTGTCATTGACGATGATACCGCCCGGGTGTATCGCTACGCCTGCCTCGCTTAACCCTAAATTTTCCAGGTTCGGCTTTCTTCCCGTGGTTGCCATCACCAGCTGTACGGGCAGGCTCCTGATTTCGTCGCCTGTTTGTACAGTGACCGTTTTTTGTCCGCCGGGGCTGCCGCTAAGTCCGGTTACCTGGCAATCCGTATATACGGCGACACCAGCGTTTTCTAATATCTTCTTCAAATTGGTTGAAATGTCGGTATCCTCGCCGGGAAGCAGGTTTGGTTCTATCTCCACGAGAGTCACTTTAGTCCCGAGGCCGGTAAAAATGGTGGCGAACTCCACCCCGATGACACCCCCGCCGATAATCAGCAGGGATTCCGGCACCTCCGATATTTGCAGGACATCACTGCTGCTTAATATATCCTGCCCGTCACTGCCGTGAATGTTAAGCGTTTGGGGTACGGAACCGGAAGCCAGAATCACCTTCTCGGTTCTAACTTCTTCCCGTCCGTCCGCTGTCTCAACTTCTATCTCATTTGGTGAGTGGAGTCTGCCGACTCCGTTAATCACCTCGATTTTGTTGGCGGTCATCAGTTGGCCGATGCCGCTGGCAAGTGTTGCGACCACGCTGTCTTTCCGGGCCTGCATCCCGGCCATGTCGATGCCGTTCTCCGCTACCTGGATACCGTAGTCATTAGCCTTTTTAACGCTCTGTAACAGCCGTACGCCCTGTGCCAGGGCTTTAGTAGGAATACACCCCTGATGGAGGCAGACACCCCCCAGTTTTTCTTTCTCGATGAGGATTACCGGGGCGCCCAGCTGAGCGGCGCGAATCGCCGCGGTATAACCTCCCGGCCCACCGCCGATTATGGCTATCTTGCTTTCCTTCATGATATTACCCGGAGCTTTTTTAGCGGTTATTTTTTCAGCGAGAAGTGGCCTTTCAAGACCGTGCCGTCCGGTACGTGAGACGTTATCGCCAGGCCGCTGGCAATCTTGGAATTATTACCTATTTTCAAATGTGGTTCCATGCCCACGCCGGCCCCGAAGATGCAGTTGTCGCCGATGGTCACATCGCCGGAGGTAAGGCAGCCGGGGCCGAATAGATTATGACTGCCGACGACGTTGTGATGGTCGATGCTGGAATGAGCGGATATGAGGTTGTTATCGCCTATCCTCGTTTCCGTGCCGATGTACACCATCCCGTAAATCAGGTTACTCTGGCCTATCCGGGCGCTGGGGCTGACGTAAACGGAAGGGTGAACGATATTGATAAATTTAAAGCCGAGGTCCCGGTATTTTTCGAACAGCTTCTTCCGGACGGCCATGTTGGAGGTGATGGATATAACAATGCGATCAAATATATTCTGCCGGCTGAGATTCTGAATCTGGTCTGTTCCCCCTAAGACCCGGCCTCCTGCCATCTCCTTGCCCCACAGGTTTTTATTGTCGTCGACGAATCCCGCCAGTTCATACCCGGCGGGGTCTATAGAAAGGAGTTCCGCCACGATTTTACCGCCATCACCGGCCCCGATGACGATTACCCGGAGACCTTTCTGTTCCCCGGCTGGGACAGGGGCCGCCGGTGCTTCGGTACCGGCCGGAGCCGTGATGTCTTTCGCGGTGATTTCACCCCGGGGGCCGGTCCCTTTAACCATAGTCAGGTCAATGCCCTTCTCTCTGGCCAGGCGTCGCGCGGCCGGAGAAGCGGCGACACTTTTTTCTACCGGTGCGGCGGTTTCCTGTCGTGGCGGCACAACTTCAGCGGGTGGCTCTCCCTTTATAGTCTGGGCTTTTTTCAGTTCTTTCTGAAATTCGGGGGTATCAATTTCTTCCCAGGCGTCCCCCAGCAGACCCACGACACAGGGTATTGGAATCTGGCCGTCTTCCTGGGCTAATATCCTGAGCATTACACCCGAGTCCTCGGACTCGATATCTATAACCGCTTTGTCAGTCTCAATAGCCAGCAGCTTCTCGCCTTTGGTTATCTGATCTTTTTCCTTCTTGTACCACTCACGCACAATTGCTTCCACCGTGTTGGCATCAAGCTTGGGTATGAATATCTGCTTTATCATGTCGGCGAACTCCTGCAGTCTTATTAACCGGTAACCTTCATAATGGCTTCTGTGATATCATTCTTGCCAGGCAGTACGTCGTCTTCCAGACTCCGGCTGCACGGCACGGGTACGTCATCGGCGGCCACGCGCACTATCGGCGCATCCAGATACTCGTAGGCGTGTTCCATGATTTGAATGCCTATCTCGGCGCCGACGCCACCCGTCTTGGTCCCCTCTTCCACCAGGACCGCCCGACCCGTTTTCTTCACGGAGTCGACAATGGTCTCAATGTCCAGGGGGGCCAGGGTACGCGGGTCAATCACCTCGACCTCAATCCCGGTCCTTTGTAAATCGGCAGCCACCGCCAGGACTTGATTGACGAGGTAAGAGTAGGCGACCACCGTTACGTCTTTACCCTCTCTGGCGACGACGGCTTTACCAAAAGGCACCGTATGGTCGTTATCCGGTACGGGGCCCCGCGCCCCGTATAACAGCTTATGCTCGATGAAGAGTGACGGCCGGTCGCTCCGGAAAGCAGTTTTCAACAGTCCTTTGGCATCGCCCGGCGTTGAGGGCATCAGTACGTTGAGGCCGGGTATGTGTAGAAACCAGGCTTCGAGGCTCTGTGAATGTGTCGGGCCGTAGCCCCGCCAGCCGCCGCAGGTAGTCCTGATTATCAGGGGTACTTTAGCCTGCTCGCTGAAGATAAAGGGGAACTTGGTGGCGTGATTGAATATCTGGTCCATGGCCAGCGTGATGAAGTCTATGAACATTATCTCTACGACCGGCCGCATTCCCAGCAGCGAAGCGCCGGTGGCGACTCCCACGATAGCGGCTTCGGACATGGGGGTGTCTCTGACTCTTTCCGGCCCGAACCTATCCAGCAGGCCGGCGGTGACGCGGAAGGCGCCGCCCATTATCCCGATGTCCTCGCCCATGAGAAATACCCTGGGGTCAGATTCCATCTCCTCGATGAGAGCCTCCTGGATGGCTTCGCGGTATGTTATTTCACGCATATTATTTCCCTGAATGTCGGAATTATATTGTCTTACGAAGGGACTTTACTTTCGGCGCAGTTTTTAGCGAACTCAACCGCCCCGTCGATTTCTTTCATAACCCCGTTTTCGATTTGTTCCAGTTCGCTGGCCGTTATGCCCTGGTTCAGTAACTCATCGGAAAGTCGTTTAATCGGGTCTCTGGCTTCCCAGTCGGCCTCTTCTTCTTTAGTGCGGTAATTTCGGGTATCGCTCTTGGAGTGGCCCATAAAACGGTATGTCTTACACTCTATTAGAGACGGTCCCTTTCCCTTTCGGGCCGCATCTACAGCGGCGGCGGCGACTTTCCTGACCTCGATGACATCCATGCCGTCAACAACATGACCGGGTATGCCGTAAGCGGCACCACGCGCCGCGATGTCCGGTATTTTAAAGGCGGTCCGGACCGGCGTGGACATGGCATATAGGTTATTCTCACATACGTAGACGATAGGTAATCCCCATACCGAGGCCAGATTCAGTGATTCGTGGAAAACTCCCTCGTTGGCAGCCCCGTCGCCGAAGAAACAGGCTACCACCTGCCCTTTCCCCTGCATCTTTATCGCCAGGGCGGCGCCGGTGGCAATGGGTATCTGGCCGCCGGTAATGCCGTTCGAACCGATGTTGCCGATGTTGAAATCCGCCATGTGCTGCGTGCCGCCCTGACCCTGGCAATACCCGTCTTCAAGCCCCCATATTTCCGCCAGGATTCTGTTGACGTCTCCCCCCTTGGCGATGAAATGCCCGTGCCCGCGGTGCGTGCTGGTGATGCAGTCATCTTTCCCCAGTACGCTGCACACCCCGACGGCTACGGCTTCCTGTCCCACGTACAGATGTATCGTGCCGTGGATATGCCCCCTAGCATAGAGCTCGTTCAGTCTTTCTTCAAACCTTCTTATCTTAAGCATTTGATACAGAAAGTCTGAACACTGGCTTCTCTCAAGTTTTTTCATTCCGGTAAATCTCTACCTTTTCAGCATAACATTAAATGGCAAGCGACGGTAGCCGGTCTTTATTCTACTCAAGGATTTATACGGTTACTACAGGGTTGCCTGCCATTTCAGGTCGTGGTCAGCCACAGTTTTTTTACGTTTCAACTCTATCTAGAGTTTAGGAAAATGAGGTTGGACAGTGGTTAGAATAAGTACAAAATCGGTTAGATTTCCTTTACCTTTAATCCAAGAGGCCGTAAATATTTAAAATAGGTTTATGTCAAGTCTTTTCTCCGGGATTAATGTGCCCTGCCCTCCTTCGCCGGTAAACATCAAGAGCCGAAAATAAAAAATAGAGACTACCGGCGTATTCGGAAAATCTCCCCAGCCACACGACACTGCTTTCGAGCGGCCCCTCCGAGGCAAAGAATACGCCGCCGGCAAGTAGTATCAGACCCAGGGAAAACCAGTAGTACATGTCCGAGTGCGATTCCAAATAAGTCTTGATATAGATGATTGCCAGGGCGGAAAACAGAATTATTGCTATTCCTTTGGTGATAGTTCTCAAGCCGATACCCACTGCCACGGTGTTGAGGAATGAGATGGATTCCTGAGAGGCCAGCCAGGTAATGATGCCGATAATAGCGATTATAACGAGGTAGGCTATCAGCAGTATGGCTGATTTCATCCAGAGTCTTGTTTTAGCGTAATTTCGACCGGCTATCTTTAAGCCGGCCCCGACAGCGAATGCCACCGCCGTAATCAATATCCCCGTATCATGCGCCGCGATGCGTGTATTGAGGTCGGCATCGAGCCACCCGTAGAGGAAAATACCGCACCCGAAGGAAAAGAAGACGCAGCTGAGCCCCAGCATCTCCGGCGAGCCACTGGACATGAAATTACTGATGGCAAAATAAGTAACAAAAACCGTAATCACGCCGATAAATACCGTGTTGAGTACGGCAATCGGCCAGTACAGCCTGTAGTCCTCGGCGATATCCAGTATATTCAGGACGATAAAGATAACGCCGAGGCTGATAATTATAACAGCCGCTCCAAGCGCCAGCCGTTTGAACATCAGGACTCCTCTATTATGTTTATTTATTATATTATAATATATTGATTTATTGTATATTATAGGGGAGAATAAGCGATTCTTACCGAATATTTACGCAAGTCTCACCGATTTATAACTGCTAAATATGTATAGTATATAAGGGTTACCATAGGAAAATATGTTAATCTCTCGAAATTAGCAGACTGGGAAAAACGTGGGTATATCCAAAACCGTCGCCAAAAACACCTTATTTAATTTTATTAACATCGCAGCCACCGCCGTCATCAGTTTTGTGATAAGCATACTGTTGGCCAGGGGACTGGGCGTGGAGCAATACGGCCTGTACACTTTCCTCATGTGGTTTTTGAGCCTGGCGGGCCTGGGGGTCAATCTGGGATTGGGAGAGATGATTCGAAGGTATATCGCTGAGGCTATCGGGCAGGGGAACCGGCCGACAACCATAGGTATTACGCAGCTATCCCTGATAATCCGGTGTGCCGCCGCGGTACTGTTAGCCTTATTGATTGTCGGTTTTTCCGGTTACCTGATGCAGGTATTCACCGAGGTTAACAGCGCCGTCTTTTTTATGCTGATTGCCCTGGTTCTTCTTCCGGATTCAGTTGATAACCTGGTCAAGTCTATTTATGCCGGATTCCAGAGGTATGAATACGGGGCTTATGTTGTTCTGGGAACATCGCCTCTAAGATTGGTGGGAATAGTCGTTTTATTAGCTCTGGGTTATGGCGTTGAGGAAATAATAATACTGACCGCGGGCGTCATGTGTATCGCCGTGTTCGGTCACATTTTTTTCGTACGTCGTTTGATGCCTCTGCGGAGTCTGGTATCAAAGTCGCACCTGGACCCCGGAGTAAGGAAGAGCGCCATCAAGTATTCCTTAACTCTTACCGGCATTCAGGGCGTTAATTACTTTACCTGGTCTCAAGCCGAGGTTCTTTTTCTAGGCCTTTTCTGCTCGATAGCGGATATTGCTTATTACAACCTGGCCTTCAAGATACCACGTATGGTTATCAGCATGGTACCACTCGTTTTCGGTAGTGTGCTGCTCCCGACGGTCGCCGAACAATTCGGCCGCGGAGACATCGATAAGGTCAAAGTTATCTATATTACTTCGGCCCGGTACCTGATGATGTTGACTTTCCCGATAGTCGTCGGCGGTATTATCCTGGCGGCGCCTATTATCCATGTTATATACGGCCTGGAATACCAGCCTGCGGTAGCCCTGATGCAGGTTGTCTTTATCCCCTTTTCCACAATGGGGCTTGCTCATGCTTCCACTAGCATTATCTTCGGGATAAACAAGCCCTCATTCATCTTGAAATCGGGAATTATCGTTATCATTGTTAGTATCGGCCTTTACCTCTGGATGATTCCTGCGTACGGTGTGATGGGCGCCGCCATCGCCGGTTCGGTGCCGCGCATAGCCGTGTTCTTTATTTACAACTTCTACGTTTATAAGAAACTCGACGTCCACTGGCCGATAGGCGATTCCATCAGGATTATTGTGGCTTCGCTCGTCATGGGCGCCGCGGTTTACGGGTTACAGTACTCTGTCAATGATGCTCTGAGCCTGGCTATTGGAATACCTTGCGGCGTACTGGTTTATTTTTTGGTTCTGATTACCTTGCGTTTTCCAACACAGCAGGAAATATCCATGCTCAGAAAGGTTGAAAAACAGGTACCTTCAGTCGTTAGAAGTACATATACATCTATCATCAACCTGATTAATAGATTTGCCAGAAATAGCTAGTGGTTTAGGTGACTGTTAATCTTGATTATGTCTTCTTATTAATAGTTTGAGAGGTATTCGTGGGACTTTTACAGGCACTGATACTGGGTATCGTCCAAGGCGCCACTGAGTTTCTGCCCATCAGCAGTTCCGGTCATCTCGTATTATTGCCGGCCGCCCTGGGATGGGATGCCTCGCCCCTTGTTTTTGATACGACCGTCCACCTGGCGACATTGCTGGCAGTGGTGGCGGTCTTCTGGCATGACCTGTGC
>CAYVPT010000076.1:0-9122 GCA_964453865.1 uncultured Dehalococcoidaceae bacterium | reverse complement strand
TCCTTCATGCCAAGCTGCACCAGGACTTCGGCCGTATCTTCGATAAGATACAGGTGAAAATCTACACTAAAGACGAGGACGTCAACAATATATTGGAGAAGGCAAGGGAAGTTTACCATACCAGAGATATCCGCATCGAAGGTATGACCGACGAGACCACGGAAACTTACTACTCCTGCACGCTTTGCCAGTCCTTTGCTCCCAGCCATGTCTGCGTCATCAGCCCGGAAAGAACCGGACTGTGCGGCTCCTACAACTGGATGGACTGCAAGGCGGCCTACGAAATTAACCCCACCGGCCCCAACCAGCCGGTGCCCAAGGGTGATACTATAGACGCCAAGCTGGGACAGTGGAAGGGCGTTAACGAGTTCGTCCTCCAGGCTTCCCGCGGCAAGATAGACCACTATAACTTCTACAGCATCGTCAACGACCCGATGACCACCTGCGGCTGCTGCGAAGCCATCGCGGCCGTCCTGCCCATGTGCAACGGTGTGATGACGGTCAACCGCGAGTACACCGGCGAGACCCCCTGCGGCATGAAGTTCACCACGCTAGCGGGGACCATCGGCGGGGGCCTGAGCACCCCGGGATTCGTGGGGCACGGAAAATACAACATCACCCAGAGGAAATTCCTCACCGCGGAAGGCAGCCTGCTGCGCATGGTCTGGATGCCCAAGATACTGAAAGAGGAAATCAAAGACCGCTTTAATGCCAGAGCCGAAGAACTCGGCGTACCCGACCTCCTCGATAGAATCGCCGATGAAACAGTGGGAACTACCGAGGACGAGATACTCCCCTTCCTGCAGGAGAAAGACCATCCCGCGTTAAAGATGGATCCGATACTGGGTTAAAAAAGGAGGCTATGCCATGGCACTTACGGGAATAGAAATATTTAAATTGTTACCCAAAACCAACTGTGGCGACTGCGGTGTGCCCACCTGCCTTGCCTTCGCCATGAGTCTGGCGGCTGGTAAAGCCGAGCTGTCCGCCTGCCCTCATGTCTCCGAAGAAGCCAAGAGTAAACTATCGGAGGCCGCCGCCCCACCCATACTGCCGGTGACCATCGGCGTGGGGGATAACGCCCTGAAAATCGGCGGCGAGACGGTCATGTTCCGCCACGAAAAGAGGTTTGAGAATCCGCCGGGTATCGCCGTCCTTATCAGCGACAAGATGGATGATGCCGAGGTGGATTCCAGGCTGAAAAAGTTAAAAGAAATGACCTACGAAAGGGTCGGGATGACGCTTAACGCCGACCTGGCAACCCTCAAAGCCGAGAGCGGTGACGCCGCCAAGTTCGCTGCGTTGGCGACTAAAGCCAGTGCCGCCGACGTTAACATCATCCTGATGAGTGAGAACGCGGACGTACTGGCCGCCGGTCTGAAAGCCTGCGCCGATAAAAAACCGCTCCTCTACGCCGCCACCAAGGACAACGCCGACGCGGTAGCTGCCCTGGCCAAGGAAAGCGGCTGCGCCTTGGTCGCTAAAGCCGAGGGAGTAGAGGAACTGGCGGCGCTGACCGAGAAACTTACGGCAGCCGGCCTGAAAAATATCGTTATAGATTCAGGGTCAAGAGAAGTCCGCCAAGCGCTTGAAGACCAGATAATTATCCGGAGCGCCGCTCTTAATAAGAAATACCGCCCGCTGGGCTATCCGACTATCGTCTTTCCGTGCGAGATGACCGACAATCCAATGAAAGAGGCGATGATAGCCGCCATGTTCGTCGCCAAGTACGCGGGTATCATGGTGTTATCCGATTTTCAGGGTCAGAGCCTTTTCCCGCTGCTGGTGGCGCGCTTGAACGTCTATACCGACCCGCAGCGGCCGCTGGCTACTACGGAGGGAATTTACGAAATCAATAACCCGAACGAAAATTCGCCGCTGCTGGTGACGTCCAACTTCTCGCTGACCTACTTCATCGTCTCCGGCGAGATAGAGAACAGCAAGGTCCCCAGCTATCTTTACGTGAAGGATACCGAGGGACTTTCCGTGATGACCTCCTGGGCGGCCGGTAAATTCTCCGCCGATATCATCGGTCCGGCCATCCTGAAAAGCGGCATTACCGATAAAATCAAGCACCGCAAGCTGATCATTCCGGGGTACATCGCCGCTGAGAGCGGTGGCCTGGAGGAAGAACTGGCCGATTGGGAGATACAGGTAGGTCCCAGGGAGGGGGCCCACATCCCGGGTTATCTCAAGGACTGGAAGCCTTAAGGACAAAAATAAGGAGGCAAGATGATCCTTATCGGGGAGAATTTGAATGTTATATCGCAGACCCTCGGTCCGGCCTTAAAAGACAGGAACGCCGGACCGATACAGGAGATGGCTAAAGCAGAAACGGAAGCCGGCATCGACCTTATCGACCTGAATATCGGCCCCGCCCGTAAGGGGGGCGACGAATTAATGTCCTGGGTGGTGGAAACCGTACAATCCGTCACCGATAAAATGCTCTCGCTGGATACCACCAACCTGGACGCCATAGAGGCCGGCCTGAAAACTAGAAAAGGCAAGGTACTGATGAACTCGGTATCGCTGCAGACCAGCCGCATCGACCGGGGTCTGGAAATGGCCAATACGTACAACGCCGACCTCATCGGGCTGCTGTGGAGCAACGAGGGCATGCCCCGGGATGTCAATGAAAGGGCGATGCATACGGTCGATTTCCTGCTCAAAGCCAATGCGGCCGGCATCCCCAACGAAAGGATATGGATTGACCCCATCGCCAGCCCGGTTTCGGTGGAAATCAATCAGGTCAAAGCCTGCGTGGAGTTCATGACCATGCTGGCGGAAATAGCCCCGGGATGCAAGTCCACGGTGGGGCTTTCCAACGTTTCCAACGGGGCGCCGAGCGAGCTCCGGTGCTGGCTGAACCGCACCTACATGATAATGCTGATGCGCTACGGCCTGTACTCGGCCATCGTGGATGCCTTCGATAAAGACCTGATGGCCATCGCCCGGGGGGAACGACCAGATATAGTCGAACTCGTGCATAAGATGATGGACGGAGAAAAGCCGGATATCGACTCCCTGCCGAAAGAGATGCAAAACTATGCCCGGACGGCCAGAGTCCTGATGGGAGAATCACTCTATTCCGCCTCGTGGCTAGAGGTTTGAGCATTACCGTCATGGCGAGGAGCGAATTGACGAAGCCATCCGTCTGTCCAAGGAGTTACGGATTGCTTTGCTTCGCTCGCAATGACAGAATCTTAATGTCACAGGAATGACAGGGCAATAGTAGCCCAGCAGAAATAATCGATATGAACGGGAAACGCTTATCAGTACCGGAACCCGGCGTGAGGACAATCGCTCACGAACTGGCGTATAAAATCGCCCGTGAACAACTGGCCGGTATCAGCGACATCGGGCAGCAGTGCCGTAAAAGCGGCGCCCGTCACCTGCCGGAGGAAAATTCCGCTGTCATCGAGCATCTGAACCGTTCCTACAAGATAAGCATTCCCGATGGCGAGGTATCGTACACTGGTAGCGAAGAGGACGTCCCCATGCGGGAGAAAATCCTCGTCATGGACTATTTCACCCGTGCCGGGGGCACTCCCCTTTCCGGCAAGACAATCACGTATAAAGAACTGCATGACGGCATCAACTACTATCCCACCTTTGCCAAGAGGACCATACAGCCGCTGGTCAACTTCTTCGGCGATAAGCCGGAACAGCTGCTGAAAATAGCCGCGACCATGGGCGGGCATAAGGCGGACTTCGGCGACGCCGCCGTGACTTTCGATGCGTTCCCCCGCGTGCCGGTAACCTACGTCCTCTGGAAGGGCGATAAGGAGTTCCCGCCGGAAGGCAGCATCATCTTCGACAGCACCATCTCCGACTATCTCACCAACGACGATATACATACGCTCTGCGAGACCATTATCTGGAAACTGGTCAGGCTTTTAAAGACTGGAGGTGGTACCCCTGGCTGAAGACACTCTTACTAAAGTTGACGTAGCCGATAAAATGCAGGAAATATTCTCAAAGCACGCCGGCGAACGGCAGGAGCTCATCCCCATACTGCAGGAGACGCAGGAGAGATTCCGTTACCTGCCGGCGGCGGCCATGAAAGAAATATCCAGATTCCTGCATATACCGGAAAGCACCATTTACGGGGTGAGTACTTTCTACGCCCAGTTCAAGCTGACACCCCTGGGTAAAAAGATAGTCAGAGTCTGCCGGGGCACGGCCTGCCACGTACGCGGCGCGGGCAAGGTACTCTCCGAGATGGAAAAGCAACTGGGTATCAAAGCAGGCGAGACTACGGAAGACATGGAATATACCCTGGAGACGGTAGCCTGTATCGGCGCCTGTGCCCTGGCGCCGACGATGACGATAGACAACGAGACTTACGGCAAGATGACCACCAAGAAAGTTGCGGAGGTTTTAGGTGACAGAAGCAAATCCGAGTAGTAACGACCAGCGTACCATATCTATCTGCCAGGGGACCGGCTGCGTATCAAGCAAATCAATCGAAATCACTGAGGCGCTAGCCAAGGCGGTGGCGGAAGAGGGGCTGAGTAATGTAAAAGTAGATTTTACCGGATGCCACGGTTTTTGCGAACAGGGACCCATCGCCATAGTGGAACCGGAGGACATCTTCTACGCCCACGTTACCGTTGACGATGTCCCGGAGATTGTAACATCCCACCTGCGCGACGGAAAACCGGTCGAGCGCCTCTTTTATAAGGACCCCGTCACCGGGGAAGCCATACCGAACCATAAAGATATCAAGTTCTACAGCATGCAGCAGCGCATTATCCTGCGCAACTGCGGCCGCATCAACCCGGAGAGAATTGAGGACTACATAGCCACTGGCGGCTATGAATCCCTGAAAAAGTGTCTCAAAGAGATGAAGCCGGAACAGGTAATCGACGTTATCAAGCGCTCCGGACTGCGGGGACGCGGCGGCGCCGGCTTCCCCACCGGCCAGAAGTGGGAATTCTGCCGCAACGCCAAAGGCGAGCCGAAATACATGATATGCAACGCCGATGAAGGCGACCCAGGTGCTTTCATGGACCGCAGCACCATGGAGGGTGACCCTCATACCGTCATCGAGGGGATGGTTATAGCTGCTTACGCTATGGGCGCTTCCGAAGGATATATCTACATCCGGGCGGAATACCCGCTGGCGGTAAAACGTGTCCGCCTGGCCCTGAAACAGGCTGAAGAAAAGGGATTAATCGGTGTAAAGATACAGGGCACCGATTTCAGTTTTCATATTCACGTCAAGGAAGGCGCCGGTGCCTTTGTCTGCGGGGAGGAGACGGCTTTAATGGCGTCCATCGAGGGCAAGCGCGGTATGCCCCGCTCCCGTCCCCCATTCCCGGCGACATCGGGACTGTGGGGCAAACCGAGTAATATAAATAATGTAAAGTCGCTGGCCACAGTGCCGGTTATTATCGCCAAGGGGGCCGACTGGTTCGCCGCTACCGGCACGGAAAAAAGCAACGGTACCTGCGTTTTCGCCCTCACCGGCAAAATCGCCAACAGCGGCCTCATCGAAGTGCCCATGGGCATTAAACTGAGTAAAATTATATTTGACATCGGGGGAGGGATACCGGGGGGTAAGAAATTCAAGGCTGTCCAGACCGGGGGACCTTCCGGCGGGTGCCTGCCGGAAAGCTACCTGGACCAGTCGGTAGACTACGAGTCGCTGGCGGCGGCCGGTTCGATGATGGGTTCGGGCGGCATGGTAGTGATGGATGAAGAGACCTGCATCGTCGATATCGCCCGCTATTTCCTCTCTTTCACACAGGCCGAGTCCTGCGGAAAATGCGTTCCCTGCCGCATCGGTACCAAGCAGATGCTGGATATACTGGAAAGAATCTGCCGGGGTGAGGGACAGCCGGATGATATTGATACGCTCCAGAAACTGGGGGAGAACATTAAAAAGGGGTCTCTCTGCCAGCTGGGGCAGACAGCCCCCAATCCCGTGCTGACCACCCTGCGTTATTTTAAAGACGAATACATAGCCCATATCGAGGAAAAAAGGTGCCCCGCCTTGGCCTGCACCAGACTGATAAACTATTATATCCTGCCGGACAAGTGCCAGGGCTGCGGTATCTGTCTGCGGGCCTGCCCGACCGAAGCTATCATCGGCGGCAAGAGAATGGTGCACGTCATCGACCAGGACAAATGCGTCAAATGCGGCACCTGCCTCGATGTCTGCCCGGAGCGGTTCGGGGCTATTGTCAAGGTCTCCGGGGAAACGGTAGACGTTCCTACCGAACCCATACCGGTAACGGCCGAAAAACCGAAGGCATCGGCAACAACATAAAAAGTGCGGTCTGAAATGGATAAAATATCGCTAACCATAAACGGACAGGAAATTAAAGCTACCCGCGGCATGACGGTACTCCAGGCCGCCCTGGAGGCGGATATCTACATACCCACACTCTGCCATTATGCCGACCTCGAACCGCACGGCGGCTGCCGTCTCTGCGTGGTAGAAATAGAAAAGATGCGCGGATTCCCTACCTCCTGCACCACTCCGGTTACCGACGGTATGGTCGTTAATACGGAGTCGACTGCTATCAACGAAGTACGCCGCGCTTCATTAGAACTGATACTCAGCACCCACCCCTGCGACTGCCTGACATGCCACCGGCGGGAGCGCTGCGGGCCTTATGATGTATGTCTGCGGCACGTTGCCGTAACCGACCGCTGCGTGGTCTGCCCGTCCAATAAAAACTGCGAACTGCAAAAGGTGGTCGATTACCTGGGCGTTCACGAGTTGAGTATCCCCCGGGACACCGCACCGCGCGATATCGATACCAGCAATCCGTTCTTCAACCTCGACCGCAACCGGTGCATTCTCTGCGCCCGCTGCGTACGCGCCTGCCAGGAGGTAACCGGCGTCGGCGCTATCGATATGGCCTACCGGGGCTACAACATGAAGATAGCCGCTTTCGGTGATACGACGCTTATGGACTCGATTTGTCGTTCCTGCGGCGAGTGCATGGTACGCTGTCCGGTAGGCGCCCTGACGCCCAAGGAAAGCATTACTCCGGAGCGGGAAGTCAAGACCGTATGTACCTACTGCGGGGTCGGCTGCTCGATGTACCTGGGTGTCAGGGACGGTAAGCTAACCGGCGTCCGCGGCGACCCCGAAGGGCCCGCCAACCAGGGACGGTTGTGCGTTAAGGGCAGGTTCGGCATCGCCGAATTCGTCAACCACCGGGAACGTCTGACCACGCCGCTTATCAGGAAAAACAACCGCCTGGAGGAAGCCACCTGGGACGAAACGCTCAACCTGGTGGCTGAAAAACTGAAAAATTACAACGGAGACGAAGTAGCGGTCATTACCTCGGCCAAAAGCACCAACGAGGACAACTACGTCATGCAGAAGTTCGGCCGGGCGGTGCTGGGGACGAATAACATCGACCACTGCGCCCGCCTCTGACATGCCCCCACCGTGGCCGGTCTGGCCACCACCCTCGGTAGCGGCTCCATGACGAATTCAATCAGCGACCTGAACGATGCCGGTTGCATCCTGGCCATCGGCACGAACACCACCGAAGCCCATCCCATCATCGGCATGAATATCCGCCGGTCCATCCGGCAGGGAAAGACCCGGCTTATCGTCGCCAACCCCATGGAAATCCCGCTGGTACGCGACGCCGAGATATGGCTACAACACCGCGCCGGCACCGACGTCGCCCTGCTGATGGGAATGATGAAAGTAATCGTCGACGAAGGGCTGATGGATTCTCAATTCATCGAGGAAAGGTGTGAGAACTACGATTTCTTCAAGGATTCGTTAAAGAACTACCCGCTCAACATGGTAGAAAGCATTACCGGCGTACCCGGCGACAAGATAGTCCAGGCCGCGCGCCTTTACGCTACCGCGAAACCTTCAGCCATCCTTTACACGATGGGTATCACCCAGCACACGCACGGCACGGATAACGTCATAGCCACCGCCAACCTGGCCATGCTCACGGGGAACATCGGCAAGCCCGGCTCGGGGGTCAACCCGCTGAGGGGGCAAAACAACGTCCAGGGCGCCTGCGATGTCGGCGCTCTACCCAACGTCTATCCCGGTTACCAGGCCGTTAATAATGAAGATATCAGGAAGAAGTTCGAAGCTACCTGGGGCGTCAGTCTTAATCCGACCCCCGGCAAGACGCTGACCGAGATAATGCCCCTGGCCCACGAAGGCAAGGTAAAAGCCATGTACCTCATGGGCGAGAATCCCTCGCTGAGCGACCCCGATGCCAGCCATGTCCGCGAGGCGATGCAGAGGCTGGAATTCTTCGTGGTGCAGGATATTTTCCTTTCCGAGACCGCCCTCCTTGCCGATGTCGTCCTGCCGGCCTGCAGCTTTGCGGAGAAAGACGGTACGTTCACCAATACCGAACGCCGCGTGCAGCGGGTAAGAAAAGCCATCGAACCGGTGGGAGATAGCCGGCCCGACTGGTGGATTACCTGCCAGCTTGCCCAGTGTATGGGCGCCAAGGGTTTCGATTTCGACAGTCCGGAGCAAATCATGGAGGAAATCTCCAGCGTGACGCCGAGCTACGGAGGTATCAGCTACAAGCGGCTGGAGACGGAGGGCCTGCAGTGGCCCTGCCCCACCGAGGAACACCCGGGGACGGCCATCCTGCACACGGCGCTGTTCTCCCGCGGCAAGGGACACTTCGTCCCACTGGCCTACAAACCGCCGGCGGAGATGCCGGACAGCGAATATCCGCTGGTACTCACTACCGACCGGTTGCTGTTCCACTTCCACACCGGCACGATGACGCGCAAAGTTAAAGGCCTCAACATCTTCCGGGACGAAGAACTGGCGGCGATAAATCCCGACGACGCGAGGTCGCTTGACATTACCGATGGCGAAAGGGTACGAGTGGTATCGCGGCGGGGCCGGGTGACGGCGAAAGTCGGGATTACGGATGAAGTCCCGGCGGGCACCATCGCCATGACCTTCCACTTCGCGGAGAGCCCCACCAACGAGCTAACCAACCCTGCGTTTGATCCGGTGTCCAAGATACCGGAGTATAAAGTGGCGGCGGTCAGGGTGGAGAAGATTAGACAGGCGGTTAGCCCTATCTAGACCAAAGGTTTTTTCGCCATAAAGAAAATTGTAGGAAGCAAAGAAACTACAGCTCGAACAACAACAGGTT